>DVGY01000147.1 GCA_018712465.1 Candidatus Egerieicola pullicola
CAGACATTGCTTAAGCTGTCCTGTACCGCCAGGGAAAGAGCCACACCGCAGACGCTGAACAAAGCCACAATAGAGCTCATTTCCACCCCCATGGTTTGGAGGATCACCAGTACCAAGACGATGTACACAACCCCTCGAAGCACAGAATAGAAGAAATGATGGGCACTTTTGTCCATTTTAGAACGCTGCAATCCCTTTCGGCAGAGCCGCAGAAAAACTTTGGCCAGCAATAGCCCAATTAACGCCACCAGCACCACCTTTATGATGGTGGGAAGCGCCTGTTGAAAGTAATTCCAAGCATCGGTAAAAAAGTTTTGAGTATCTTCGCCCAACTGCTGGACAGCTTCCACTACCTCTTGAGAGGTGTCCAAGTGAGAGGTAGTATCGCTGAGAGTGGAGCTAAGTTCGTTGGGGTCCATAGGCTGTTGACCTCCTTTTTCATATTACATTTATTGTAACGGTCAAACCGCAGTTCGTCAAGAGACGGAAAAGGAAAACAAAAAGCCTGTTTCTTTCCGAATGGATCTGATGCTTCAGAGAAAATGAAGCAAATATTTTGTGATTTTCTTACAAGGAATTGAAATCATAGAAAAACTTTAGTATAATAAAATAAGACATAAAACGATTGGGAGGTGACCAAATTTGGAGCAGGAGAATTATCCGTCTTTTTTGCAGCGGCGGGAACAACTGCAGCAGCAAATCAAAGCATTCGGAGCAGCCTCCCTTACGGATGAGCAGAATCTGGAATTTTTACTGTCCTACGGGATCAAATCCGATCCCCGCCCCATGGCACACGCATTGATTCGGGAATTTGGTTCCCTGAAAAGGGTAATGGAATCTTCCATCGGAGCTTTGGCCTCGGTGGAAGGAGTAACAGATCAAGCCGCTCAATTTCTTTATCTCATTTCCCAAGCCCAGCGTGCGGTTTACGATCCCCAGCGCACACGCAAGCCTTTGGTGCTGAAAACGCCCCGGCAATGGACAGACACGTTAAAACGGCTTTACATCAACGAACCGTTGGAGACGGTTCGGGTGGCTTACCTCAATCAAAATTATACTCTTCTTCGGGTAGTGGTCATCTGTCGGGGCGAACCAATGGCAGTTTCTCCCAGCAACCGACTGATTTTGGAATCTGCCATGGCCAATCCAAACAACGCCTACGCCATTTTAATGCACAACCATCCCCACTGCGATGCCATTCCTTCCGAACCAGATCTGGACTACACCAGTCAAATCAAATATGTGTTTCGCAGCGCAGGGGTCACATTGCTGGATCATGTCATTGTGGGAGACCAAAACACCGCATATTCCCTTCGGCTGGCAGGGGATCTTTCCTGGCAGATCCCGGATGAGGAAGAAAAAACCTCTCCGAGATAGCACTCAGAGAGGTTGGAAAACCATTAGTAGTTTAAGAACGTCTTTAAAATATCCGGGCCAAAGTCGATGTACACGCCAGTGGCGGCAGCGTGGTCTTCGTCGTACACCTCCATATTGGGGTGGGGCTGAGCCTTGCTCTTGCGGTACATTAAGAAGGGAATGGGATCGGATACATGGGTGCGCAGGGCCAACGGAGTGGCGTGGTCCGGCATCACCAAGATCCGGTAATCCTGATAGTTTTCATCCAAGAAATTCAAGCAGGGAGTCAGGATCTTTTCATCAATCAGTTCCAATGCCTTGACCTTGTTTTCCGGTTCGCAGCGGTGACCGCACTCATCGGGAGCTTCCACATGGACATACACAAAGTCGTGATCCTTCAGCGCGTCCATGGCAGCCTGAGCTTTGCCATCAAAATTGGTGTCCAGGTAGCCGGTGGCTCCTTCCACCTCAATCACATCCATCCGAGCCAGCTTACCGATACCCTTGATTAAGTCCACCGCAGAGATCACGGCGCCTTTTAAGCCGTATTTCTCCTCAAAAGAAGGCAGGGACACTGCTTTTCCGTCCCCCCACAGCCACATGGAATTGGCGGGACGCAATCCACGTTCCACCCGTTTTTGATTCACCGGATGGTTCTTTAACACCTCATAACTCTTTTCCATCATGGCCAGCAGTTTTTTGCCCGCAGGCGTGGTGGGGAGGTGATCGGTGATTTTTTGACCGGAGATGTCGTGGGGAGGAGTGAGCTCACCGATTTCCGAAGAACCATTGTGCCAAATCAGGCAGTGGCGGTAGCTGACGCCGGTGTAGAGGGTAAACTCATCGCTGTCTACAAAAGCCTTTTTCAGAGCCTGAATCAATTCATCCGCTTCAGCGGTGGTAATGTCCCCGCCACAGTAATCCACCATGGTGCGCTGAGCATAGTCTTCTTCTTCACTGAGGGTCACCAGATTGCAGCGAAGAGCGATGTCGGTGTCGGTCATGTGAATGCCGATACTGGCAGCTTCCAGGGGAGAACGGCCGGTGTAATACAGATTGGGGTCATAACCCATCACGGAAAGGTTGGCCACATCGCTGCCCGGCTTAAAGCCGTCCCCTACAGTTTTTACCAAACCTACCAAGCCGTTTTGAGCCAGCTGATTCATGGTAGGTTTATTTGCTACGGTCATGGGGGTTTGATTGCCTAAAGGAGCAAATTTATAGTCCGCCATACCGTCGCAGAGTACCACTAAATTCTTCATGGTTATTTCACCTGTATCCTTCCTAAGATTCTGTGCAATATCATAGCACAGGGATTTTGAAAATTCAAGGCTGCCAATCCGGGAAAAACCGGCTGCAAAACCAAACGGAAGGCAGCTTTACCGTTTTTCCTTTTAAATATTCCAATTCTTCCGCCGGTGTGGAAAAACAGAACGTGACTCGATCGGCGCAAAGGGCCTGATGCGCTAGGCCGTACCGCCGGTTTTCTTCTCCCAATCCATACTTTCCATCTCCCAGAAGGGGATGACCGATATGGGCCATTTGAGCCCGGATCTGATGAGTTCGTCCGGTCTCCAACTTTACCCGCACCAACGAAAGGTTGCCGTTTCCGGTAAGCACCCGATAGTGGGTAATGGCGGTCTTGGCTCCCGGCCGGGGAGAATCGAACACCTTGACCCGATTGGCGGTGCTGTCTTTGAGCAGGTAGTTTTTCAAAGTTCCCTGCTTTTTGGTTGGGGAGCCTAACACAATACAAAGATACTCCTTTTGAATTTCGTGATTGCGGATTTTTTCGTTGAGAATCCGCAGAGCTGCTGCCTTTTTCGCTACAATCACTAAGCCGCAGGTATTGCGGTCAATGCGGTTGCAGAGAGCAGGGACAAAGCTTTGCTCTTTTTGGGGATCATATTCTCCCCGCAGGTACAAGGTGTGCAGCACCCGCTGAATCAGGGTATCCGGGGTATTGCGGCTGTCTTCATGAACCACCAAGCCCTGAGGCTTATTCACCAGCAGTACATTTTCATCTTCGTATACCACTTCGATCTTAGGCGGCGCCGCCAAAAATTCGTATTCCGCCTGCTGCTGAAAAAATTCATCGTTGATGTAAAGCTGGATACAATCTCCGGTTTGAAGCTTTTGCCGGATCTCTCCCCGCTTGCCGTTCACCTTGATCCGCTTGAGCCGCAGATACTTATACATCAAACCGGCAGGCAGCCGGGGCACTGCTTTTTGCAAAAACTTATCCAACCGCTGACCGGCATCATTTGGCTTGATCCGCAGTTCTTTCATAAACGGTTTCTCTCCCTTCTGCTGGGTCGGCTTTCATTATAACACGTTTTGCTCTCTGGGTACAGATAAAACTTTTTAGAAAGGAAGGAATCAGAATGCCAACCAAAGGCAAGGCCATTCACAGCGGCCATCGGGAACGGCTGCGCAAAAAAGTAATCCAGTACGGCATTGATGTATTGGAAAATCATGAGGTGCTGGAACTATTGCTGTTCTACTCCATTCCCCGGCGCAACACCAACGACATTGCCCATCAAATGCTGGAAGAATTTGAAACGCTTCCCGGCGTATTGGAGGCAGCCAAAGGCTCCCTGGATACCATCCCGGGTGTTTCGGAGAAAACTGCGTTTCTGTTGAGTTACCTGGATCAATTTTGGAAGCTGCTGGAAGATCCCAATCGAAAGCCGCCGCCGATCAAACTCAATTCCTCCGAACGATGGACCGGTTATTTCCAAAAACAGATGTATCAGCAAACCGGCAATTTGATTTTGTTGGCGTATCTGGACCAATCCTATTGCCTATTGGGACAGCAGGTGCTCTGGGAAGGGAAAGGAACACCTTTCCCGAATCAAGAGAATTACCGCAGCCTTATGCGCCAACTGTTAATGCAAAACGCTGCTTACGCTTTATTGGTGCGGTATCATGCCAGAGCCTCAGCTGTTATCCTACCGGAAGATCTGGAACTGGTGGAAACGCTCCACGAAATGCTGAACAACCTGGGCGTGGTTTTAATTGATTATTTGATTTTGGGCACTCACTTTTCCAGCTGTTCGGTACTGCTTTCCAAGGACGGTCCTCCGCTGCGAGAGGTCTGAACCCTTTCTGCTTCACATACATTGCCAAGAGGTGATGCAAAGTGGAGCAGGTTTTAGAGCGCATTCATTCTCTTCTTTGGGGGCCGGCATTGCTGACAGTGCTCATTGGCCTAGGACTGTACTTTGGAGGAAAGACCGGTTGGTTTCAACTTCATTTTTTCCGTATTTTAAAGCAAACCCTTTTTTACCGTCCCAAAAACGACACCGAAGAGGGCATTTCCTCCCGGCGAGCTGCCAGCGCTGCCTTAGCCGGAACAGTGGGTACCGGCAATATCATCGGCGTTTCTGCGGCCTTACTCACCGGGGGAGCCGGAGCGGTGTTCTGGATGTGGGTCTCTGCTTTCCTGGGAATGGGGATTAAGTACGCAGAGATCCTGCTGGCAGTGTCCTTTAAAAAGCAATCCCCCAATCATATCGGCGGCGGTCCCATGTATTATATGGAGCAGGGACTTGGCTGCAAACCTCTGGCAGTGTGGTTTTCGGTGGCGGCTATTGGGGCGGCTTTAACCGGCGGCTGCTTTACTCAGGTGAACGCCGTCTGTTCCGTTTTAGGCGAAGGAAACCTTTGGCTATCCGCTATCGCAGGTGCAGGAATTGCCTTATTAGCAGGTCTTTGCATTTTTGGAGGAATCCACCGCATCAGCAAAGTGACTTCGGTGTTGGTGCCGGTGTTCAGCATCCTGTGGGTGGGAGCGGGGCTGGTGGTAATTTGCTGCTGTTATTCCAAGCTGCCTGGCGCGTTTGCCTTGATTTTTCAACAAGCTTTTTCGTTGGAAAGCGTATCCGGGGGACTGATGGGTACAGGGCTGGCACTCTCCCTGCGTTTGGGAATGGCCCGAGGTATTTTTAGCAACGAAGCCGGAGTGGGCTCCTCTCCCATGGTCTATGCCTCGGGTAAGGAAAGCGATCCGGTGCGTCAGGGACTTTGGGGCGTACTGGAAGTGTTTTTAGATACCATCGTGATCTGCACCGTCACTGCTCTGGCGATTTTGCTGACGGTAGGAATTTCTCCTGCCCAAACCCCCATGGAATTAGTGAATCTGGCTTTCTCTTCGGTGTTGGGAGAGTGGGCACGGCCGGTGCTTGGTGTCTCTATTTTTTTATTTGCCTTTGCCGCATTGCTGAGTTGGTGCTTTTACGGGGAACAGGGAATCCGCTACCTGGGAAAAAGCAAAACCAGTGTGACGGTATACCGATGCTTGTTTGTGCTGTTCTGCTTTTTAGGCGCCCTTTATCCTTCGCAAAGCGTTTGGCTGCTTGGAGATTGCTGTAACGGCATGATGCTTCTGCCCAATGTCATCGCCCTATTGCTACTGCGAAAGCAGGTGGTTTGTGTTACAAAAGAATCTTCCCTCTATCAAATTCTCCGGGGAAAGGGCAGTTTCCAAAAACCTGTTGGACAAAATTACCAAAAAACCAAAAAGTGTCCATAAATTTTTTCCACCCAGACACTTGCTTTTTGAAAGAAAACATGCTATATTTGTTTCTGTACTAAAAACACTTGTGTTTGTGAGGTGGACGGAATGAAACAGCCTCAGAAGGTTTTGGTGCAGGTGGATGTGCTTCCGGAAGTTTTTCGCAAAGTATTGGAGGCCAAACAGTTGATCGCCACCCGGCAGGCCAAAAACTCCACGGTTGCTTGCCGCATGGTAGATTTAAGCCGAAGCGCCTTTTACAAGTACAAAGACTGTATCAGCCTTTACGACGAGATGCAGGTAGAACAGACCATGGCTTTGTACTTCCGTCTCAGTGACCAGCCGGGGGTGCTCTCCGGTGTGTTAAAGATCCTCAGCGACCACGGAGCAAACATCTTGACGGTAACCCAGAATCTTCCCTTGGATCAGGTTGCCGCCGTCACCGTAACAATACGGATTGACCAGAAAACAACGGATCTCACCGCTTTGTTCGACCAACTGGCGGAGGATACCGGGGTCATTGAATTTCGCAAGATCTAAAACCTGCACACAGAACAACGGGAAGGGGAAAACCAATGATTTATATGGCAGTTATGGGCCACGGCACTGTGGGAAGCGGTGTAGTGGAGGTGATCCACACCAACAAATACCAGGTGGAAAAAAACCTGGGGGAACAGGTCTGCATCAAACGCATTTTGGACCTGCGGGACTTTGATGTGCCCTATGCGGATTTGTTTACCAAAGACTTCAACGACATTTTGGAAGACGACGATATTTCCGTGGTGGCGGAGGTCATGGGCGGGATCCACCCGGCCTACGAATTTACCAAAAGCCTGTTGGAACGGGGCAAGAGCGTCTGTACTTCCAACAAAGAACTGGTGGCAGCCAAGGGCGCAGAACTGCTTCAGATAGCAGCAGACCACCATGTAAACTACTTCTTTGAAGCCAGCGTAGGCGGCGGCATCCCCATTATCCGCCCCCTGCACACCTGCTTAGCTGCCAACCGGATCGAAGAAATTGCCGGTATTTTAAACGGCACCACCAACTTTATTCTCACCAAAATGATCCATGACAAAATGGATTTCTCCGATGCCCTGAAGTTGGCCCAAGAATTGGGTTACGCAGAACGCAATCCCAGCGCCGATGTAGACGGTCATGACGCCTGCCGGAAAATCTGCATTTTAGCGGATTTGGCTTACGGCAAAAACGTGGCGCCGGAAGCAGTGCACACGGAAGGGATCAGCTCCATCTCTTTGCGGGACGTGGCTTACGCAGACGCAGCCGGTTACTCCATCAAGTTAATCGGCCGGACAAAGCCGGAAGGGGAAGGCCTGCTCTGCATGGTCAGCCCGGCGCTGCTTCCCAAGGAAAGCCCCTTGGCGGGAATCAATGGTGTGTTCAACGGCATTTTGGTTCGTGGCAACGCCATCGGCGATGTGATGTTCTACGGCCAAGGCGCCGGAAAGCTGGCTACTGCGTCTGCGGTAGTTGCGGACATGATCGACATGGCCAAAAGTAAGGACTGTGTGACCAGTTTAAGCTGGGTGGACGATGGGAAAAATTATGTGGTGGATTACAAAACCACCCGTGTTGCTTTCTATGTCCGTCTCCAGGGCAAGGATTTGCGCAACAAAATCTACCGGCAATTTGAAAAGGTCACCTTCATTGAGCATCTTCGGGAAGCGGAAGACGAAATCGCTTTCATCACCCCGGTGATGGTGGAAAAAGACTTTTATGCCAGGATTGCAGCCCTGTCTTCCCACGGCGTGCAGTTGAAAAATTCCATTCGCGTATTAGATTATTGAAAGGCCACAGAGTAACAGTATGATTAAAATTCAAATCCCGGCCACCAGTGCCAACCTGGGCGCAGGCTTTGACTCTTTAGGACTGGCAGTCAACCTTTACAACTATATTGAGTTGGAACCCAGCGACCGGTTAGAGATCTGCTCAACAGACGACACCCAGATTCCCACCGATGAAACCAATTTGGTGTACACCTCAGTAAAGTATCTTTTTGATCTCTGCGGAAAACCGCTTCCTGGACTGCGGATCCGGCAAACCAATCACATCCCCATGACCCGGGGATTAGGCAGTTCCTCTGCTTGCATTATCGGGGGATTGTACGGTGCCAACGTGCTGTTAGGGGGACCTTTCAACACCGATGAACTGGTGGATCTGGCGGCTCAAATCGAAGGCCACCCAGACAACACCACTCCCGCCTTGTTGGGGGGAATTG
>DVGY01000148.1 GCA_018712465.1 Candidatus Egerieicola pullicola
GGATTGGACAGCGGAGCGGACGACTACATGACCAAGCCCTTCGGGGTAATGGAACTGACCGCTCGGGTGCGCAGCTTGCTTCGCCGGGCCCAGATGCCTGCCAGCGGCGGCAAAACCCGCTTGGTGTGCGACGACCTGGTGCTGGATCCCGCAACCCACACCGTAACGGTGGAGGGCCGCCCTGTGGAATTGACCCACAAGGAATACAGCCTTCTGCAATGCCTGATGGAAAACAGCAACCGTGTCATGGAGCGCAGCGAACTGCTCAGCACGGTGTGGGGATATGAAAATCTGGAAACCAGAACCTTGGACATCCACATTCAGTCTTTGCGGAAAAAGTTAGGAAAAGCCGGAGAAGGCCATATCAAAACCGTCCGGGGAGTGGGGTACCGCTTTCTGGGCAGTGGACAATCCTGATCCCATTTTCCTTTTATATTGGAATAGAATCCGGAGTCCGGATTCCTTTGACAAACGCAACAACGACGTTCTCATCTTTTTGATTGACCAGGCAACCGAGAACGGAGTTTTGCGTTGTCTTTTTTGAAAGTGGTTCGTTGAGAGAAACGAAAAAGAAAAGGAGGATTCCCCTTGAAGCGGGCTGTCTTTACCTGTATTACAGCAGCTGTGGCCATTGCATTGGCGGTCAGTTTGCTGGTAGTAGGGTATGCGATTTCCAACCAGATGCTGCAGCAACAGCAGCAGGCCATTCTCACCCAGGCCCGGCTTTGCGCCAACGCGCTGGATTGGGAAGGACCGCTGCTGGCCCAGTGCCAAACCCTCTGCACCGATTTAACGGAAAATACCCGAATTACTATTATTGATTCCCATGGAGATGTGCTCTGTGACACTGCTGCGGAATCGGAGCATTTGGACAATCATGAATCCCGCCCGGAAGTGGAAGAAGCCCGGTTGTCCGGCAGCGGAACTTCGCTTCGTCAGTCCGATACCACCCAGGAAACCATGCTTTACGGCGCCGTCCGCACCGAAGACGGCAACATTCTGCGGCTGAGTCAGCCCAGCAACGGCGTGTTGGAATATTTTTGGCTGCTGCTTCCCGGTTTGCTGGTGGGCTTTGCCGGGGCTTTGCTGGTGGCCTTGTTGCTGGCAGGACGGTTTGCGAAAAGCGTCACCCGTCCGGTCCAGGAAATCGGCCAGCAGATGCTGAAAATCGGGGAAGGGGAAAAGATTCAGATCGACCCCCCGGAGTACGACGAACTGCTCCCCATAGCCCAGTCCACCCTGCGCCTGTCTCAGCAGGTGGAGGAGACGGTGCAGAAATATAAGCGGGAGCGCCGCCGCATTGATGAAATGCTGGTGAATATGGAGGAAGGCTTCATCCTGACCGATTCGGAGGTAAAGGTGCTGACTATCAACCATGCGGCTCGGAAATGCTTTGCCTGTGAGGCCCTGCCGGACGGCCAGGATTTGGTGTGCTATACCCGTTCTCCTCAACTCTGCGATTTGGCACGAAAAACCTTGGAAGACCACCAGCCCCGGCGGATGGATCTCCACCAGGACGGCTCGGTGTTCGATGTGCGGCTGGGAGCTGTGCGAAAGGGCGGGGGATTGGTCATTGTGCTGGTGGACGTTACCGGCGAACGTAAAATGAGCCAGGTACGTCAGGAGTTTTTCGCCAGCGCCTCCCATGAGCTGAAAACCCCCATCACCTCCATCGGCGGCTATGCGGAATTGTTGGAGCAGGACAGCTTCTCTCCGGAGCAGAAAAAGGACTTTCTGGCCCAGATCCGCCGGGAAGTGAAAAACATGACGGCCCTCATCAACGACATCCTCACCATCTCCCGGTTGGAAAGCGGGGAAACCGGCGCCACCAGCCAGCCAGTGGAAATGGAACCGGTGATCCGGGAAGCCCTCTGTTCGGTGCAGCCTTTGGCGGAGCAAAATCAAATTACCCTGCGGGCCGACTGCGAGGATGCTCCCACTGTGTATGCGGACCGGCGGCATCTCTACAGCATTGTCAGCAATCTGATCCGAAATGCCATTCAATATAACCGCCCAGGCGGAAAGGTGGAGGTGGAATGCCGGGAAAAAGACGGCGAGATGTACCTTTCTGTTTCGGACAACGGTATCGGCATCCCCACTGCCCTGCAAGGCCGGGTGTTTGAACGGTTTTTCCGAGTGGATAAAGGCCGTTCCCGGCAGACCGGCGGTACCGGTTTGGGCTTGAGCATTGTCAAGCATACCGCCCAATACTACGGCGGTACCGTGGGAGTGGACAGTGTGGAAGGACAGGGAAGTCGGTTTTGGGTGCAGATTCCTTTGAAGCCCCTTCTGCCCGGCTCCAACTGATGGAAAAAGAAATTTTCGGTTATGCCTTTGCATCTGTGGTATTTTGTGGTATACTGTAGCCATGGAGGTGAATATTCATGAAAAAGTACGTTTGCCAGCCCTGTGGCTATGTTTACGACCCGGAAGTGGGCGATCCCGACAACGGCATCGCTCCCGGCACTGCGTTTGAGGACCTCCCCGATGATTGGGTGTGCCCCGTTTGCGGTGTGGGTAAAGACGAATTTGAACCCGAAGACTAAGCAAAAAAAGCCCTCTCGGTTAAGATACCGGGAGGGTTTTGCTTTTTGTCATTCGTTGTCTAAAACTTGGACATCAAAGGCGGTGCGCTTGACCAGCCAGTCTTGACAGCGCTTTTGATGGGCTTGATGGAGCGGATGGTTTTGATACACCGGGATCTGGGTAATATCCTGCACCGTGACGCAGAAAAGGAAGTCCCATTCTCCACCGGGAAGCAAAGGCCGGATCCCGGCGCTGAGTACCTGGGGGATTTGGGAGAGGGTGGCTACCGAATCGGCAATCTGTTCCAGATAGGGGGCGGTGTCCCCAGCACGGATTTCATCGGTAAACCGCCAGAGGAGAAAATGTTGAACCATAAATGTGTCCCTCCAACAAAATAGAATGATTTGCTCCCTTTATGATAACACCAACCGGTCTGGCTTGCAATCTGTTTTTCGCGCTTTTTCCAGGGATTTGTTTGACATCTACTTTGTTTTGTGGTTAAATAAGAAGGTGAAATTGTTCCGCTTCTGGCGGGAAGGAGAGAGAATCTATGAAAATGAAACGTCTTTTAGCCGGCATTTGCTGTGCCGCTATGGCTTTGGGCGCCTTTACCGGCTGTCAGAGCACCGGCGGAAATGACGGCTACAACGTCGCGATTGTGCAGTTGGTGGATAACGGCGCCTTTACCGAAATGCGGGATGCCTTTATTCAGGAAATGCGGGATTTGGGCTACGGTGAAGACGAAATGACCTTCGACGTACTCAACGCCCAGGGCGATACCTCTACCCTGAAC
>DVGY01000149.1 GCA_018712465.1 Candidatus Egerieicola pullicola
TAAAAAAAGATCAAAAATGATGTCCGTGTGCCGGACAGAAATGGCCCGCCGGCGTTACCGTTTTACCGCCATGCGGATGGCCCGCAGTTCTTCCGGGGTCAACTCCCGCACCGCGCCGGGCTTCAGCATTCCCAGCCGCAGAGGGCCGATGGAGGTGCGCTTTAAGCGGGCCACTTCCAGCCCCACCGCCTCGCACATCTTCCGCACCTGACGGTTGCGGCCTTCGTGAATCACCAATTCCAGCACCGAACGCTCCGCCTCCCGGACCAATACCCGGGCCTGAGCAGGGGCGGTTTTCCGTCCGTCGATGACCACTCCTTCACAGAGCTTCACCAGCTGTTCTTCCTGGATGGAGCCCCTTACCGTGATCCGATAGCACTTATTCACCTGACGGCTGGGGTGAGCCAGATCATTGGCAAAATTCCCGTCGCTGGTAAACAGCAGCAGCCCCTCGGTGTTGCGGTCCAACCGTCCGATGGGAAACACCCGCACCGGCGTTTCGGGAAGCAGTTCAGTGACGCACTTTCTTCCCCGATCGTCGCTCATGGAGGTGAGATACCCCCGGGGCTTATTCATCATCAAATAAAGATGCTGTTTTTTCCGCTGGTAATAGAGCTGTTCCCCGTCGATGGTGACCAGATCCCGGGTGGGGTCGATCTTCATGCCGATTCGGGCAGGATGGCCGTTGACCTTTACCCTGCCCTGCTCGATCAGCCCTTCGGCGTGCCGCCGGGAACAATAGCCGGTGTCGGCAATGACTTTTTGAATACGAACCGGTTCCATAACTTACTTTCCTCGTTCTTTCTCATTCTTTTTCATGATCCAATTCCCAGCCAGGCAAGAAACTTTTCCCACCAGCTTTGGGGCTGGTCAGGCTCTTGGGTGAATTGGGACCGTTGGGTTCCTTCTGCCGCCAACAGAGGCGCTTGGGCCAATTTACGGCCGTTCAGGTAATACTCCACCCGGCCAACCTCATCCCCCACCGCCACCGGGGCGTACAAAAAGGGATCGGCATAGACCCGCCGTTCCACCTGGGAAAGCTGTTCCGGCCGGATTCCCCGCCAGATCTCCTCTCCCGGCACCGCAGAAATGGTGGCGGCCTGGCCGCCGGTTACGTTCAGTGTAACATTCTCGCCGGCGGTTGTCAACTGCACCGGCTCTACCTGGGAAAAACCGTAGTTCAGCAGCTGGGTGTGGTCCGCCCAATCGTTGGGGTCATGGAGGGTCACCGCCACCAAAGTCACCCCATCCTGCCGGGCGGCGCTGACCAAACACCGCCCCGCCTCATCGGTAAAGCCGGTTTTCACTCCAATGCAGCCGGGATAGGCGGAAAGGAGCTTATTGTTGTTCTTATAGGTCCGCTGCTGGCCGCTGACGGTGGCGGTGACGGTGGGGCTGGAACAAATCTGGGCGAACAGTTGGTTATCCAGGACGGCGGCAGCCAATTTGGCCAGATCGGCGGCGGTGGTGTAGTGGTCGTCGTGATGGAGGCCGGAGGGAGTGACAAAATGGGTGTTCTCCAACCCCAGCTGAGCTGCCTTTTGGTTCATCAGTTCAGCAAACTGGGGGATGCTCCCGGCGATCCGCACGGCCGCGGCGTTGGCGGCGTCGTTGCCGGAAATGCTGAGCATTCCTTTGGCCAGATCCAACAGGCTGACCGTGGCCCCTTCGGTGAGGCCCATGGAACTGCCTTCCACATGAATGGCTTGGGTGTCCACCGGAAACACTTCCTCTAGATCAGGCTGTTCCAAGGTAATCAAGGCGGTCATGATCTTGGTGGTGCTGGCCATGGGGAGCTGCTGGGATTCGTTTTGCGTATAGAGATATTCCCCGGAATCCGGGTTGTAAACCACGGCGGCCGTGGCGCTGGTGGAAAGCTCCTGGGCCTCCACCCTGACCCAGCCCAAGGGCAGCAGGAAACAAAGGGCTGTCAACAAAGCAAAACATCGTTTCAAACCGATTCTCCCCTTTCTGAGAAAAGAGTATGCAAATCCATGGAAAAAGATGTGATGCCGGCCTGGTAATCCCGGGGAAAGTGTGATATAATGATTGCTACACAATCTTTATGTTTCCCGTTTTTCCGCCCAAAAAGCAGGGGCGGCATTTCGCCGGAGGGCGAAAACCAGTGAAAACCCAACAGGTTTTTCAGGGTATCATCATGGGCAGGACCCATGAGTCACAGATTTCAACAGTAAATATGTTACCTGATTTCAATATAACGCAGCGGTTTGGCAAACCGCCCTGCGGGAGAGGAGTTCCATGAAAAAGAAAAGAAGCCAGCGGCGCCCCTACGTACAGCTTTGGGAAACCCCTTACACCGGAAGTTGGATGGACGTCCTGATGGAAGAAGCCACCCAGATTCAAGAATCGGAAACGGAGCAGGAACCCAGTTGGAGCAACGCAGAGCGATACCAGCCCCGAAGCATCCACCCCTACGATCCCACCCGATATTTCATGCAGTAATCCACGAAAAGGAGCGCACTATGGCCGCCATTTCCGAAATCTTCCATCAAATTTTCTGCGACAAAGAACAATTCGCCCAATACATGGCGGCCATGGCTCAACACCAGGAAGTGGAGTTTTTTGCCCGGCAGGGCTGCACCGTCACCCAAGAAGAATTGGAGGCATACTGGCAGCAGTGGCAAAATCCGCCCAGCTACCATCCGGCGGTGAAGCCCCTTTGGCAATGTCCCCCCTTTTCGGAGGCGGACTTTTTTGCCTGCCTATCTCAATGTGGCTGCTCAGCCCAGCAGCTGGGAGAGGAAGAGCAGGTACTGCACTTTATCGACTGAACACCCAAAAAAGCACGTTCCCGAAAAAGGAGCGTGCTCTTTTTTTAAATATTTTTTGCCAAAATCAACTCATAGGGTTCCGGAGGAAGGAGAAATCCTCCCACATCCCGGTAACCAAAATGCCGGTAAAAGTGCTGGCTCTGTTCCTGTGCCTGGGTGGAGGTGAGCAGAACCGAAAAGCCCTGCCGTTTCATCTCCTCTTCCCAGCGCCGCAGCAGCAGGTTTCCCCAGCCTTGTCCCCGGTACTCCTTTTGGACAAACAGCAGATTCAAAAAAGGGGTGTTGTCCCAAAACCAGCCGTAGCGCAGCCAGCCCGCCAGAACTTGGCCGTCCCAGGCCGTCAGCACCCGGCCCTGTTCCACCGCCTGGGCCAGCTGTCCCGGGGACAGGTGCCGATCCAGGGCAGCCAGCCGGTCCACATCCTTTACCTTGGCCCAGCGAAGATTCATGATTTCTGCCCCAAAGCCGCCAGCTTTTTTTGCGGGGGAATCCGGCCCAAAATCTCCAGCCAGCCAATGCTGTCCCGCAGGGTGGATTCCAGGGAGCGGGGATGGTAGCCCAGCTCCAGGTCTGCCTTGCGGTGGGAAAAGGCAGCGTTGCCGGAGACGGTGTAGAGGGAATAGGAGGTGTACAGCGGAGGCTGGCGGCGGATCTTATAGTAAACCTCAGACAAGAAGGCCGTCCCTTTGGCAAACCACATGGGCAGATAGGTGTGGATAGGCTTGTGGCCGGTGATCTTGCTGCACAGATCCAGCACCTCTTTTAAGGTGTAGTACCGGTTGGAGAGAATGTAACATTCCCCCCGCTTCCCCAATTTGCAGCAGGACAGAATGCCGTCGGCCACGTCCCGCACATCCACAAAATCGTACCCGCCCTGCACCCCGGCAGTCAGGCTTCCCTTACAGTAATCAATCACCAACTGAGTCAGATGGCCGTGACCGGGATCAAAGGGGCCGAAGATACCGGAAGGGTGCACCACGCTGGCGTTCAGCCCCTTATGGGCGGCCCGAAGCACCAAGGCTGTGGCGGCGGCTTTGGTTTTGGCATACAGTCCCACCACATTGTGATAGTCAAACTGCTTGACCTCTCCCATGGTTTGGCCTTTGGGCAGTTCCCGGATGGCGTGGACCGAACTGACGTACACCAGCTTGTCTGCCTTGTACCGGCGGCAGAGGTTCACCACGTTGGCGGTGCCCCGGACGTTGACCTGATGGACCTTGGGATCATAATGGCTGGAGATGGAGACAATGCCGGCGGCGTGGATGACCATCAGCGCTTCCCCTGCCTGCCGCTGAAAATAAGGGGCGATGGTTTCCGGCTGGGTGACGTCCCCATAGCAAAGCTGGGCCTGCTTCGGCAGCAGGGCGGCGTTTGGGTCGTTGGGCAACACCAGCGCCCGCACCGTCTCTCCCTTGGCACAGAGCTTGCGCACCAGCACGCTGCCCAGGTGCCCGGCTGCACCGGTAATGAGGTAAATGGTTTTCATACAGCGACACCTCCGTTTTTCAGGTGGTAGACCGCGCAAATGCAGCGCCGCCTGTTCTGATTTTAGTATAACACCAACCAAAACCCAGAACAAGCAAAATGGAAAAATGTTTCCCATTCCCTCACAGTTTCTTTACAGTTTTGCACAAAAAACTTTATTTTTCCAAATAAAAAGAGACCTCTGCTACAAAAAGCAAAGGTCTCAAAATCATCCAATCATCAGCCGGCCGCTGACACGCTCCTCGGGCCGCACTGCACCGGCAAAAACCGGCGCGCGGATCAGGAAAACAGCGCCTCCGCCCTGGCTTGGTAACGGGGGTGCACCACAATGGAATAGCTGCAGCCCTGCCCGGCGCCGGTATGAGGGGTATTGACCACCTTAGCCGGAATCCCAGCACGGCGAAGCCGTTCCACCGCCTGATAGGCTGCGGTCAGGGAGCGGAATACCGGCAGTCCTGTGGACATAAACATGCCGCCTTCCCTGAAAAATACACGGGAGGGAATCTCCCCCCTGGTATCCTATGCGCCTCCGCCTTTGGAGGTGCGCTCAAGGCAAAAGCAGGCAAACCGCATGGGCGGAGATGCCGCTGCCGTCCCCGGTAAAGCCCAGTTTTTCCTCGGTGGTGGCCTTCAGATTGATCTGATCCGGTTCCACCCCGCAGATTCGGGCCAAATTCTCCTGCATGGCAGGCAGATAGGAAGCCAGCTTGGGACGCTGGGCGATGACGGTGCAGTCGGCGTTGCCCAACCGGTATCCTTTTTGGCGGATTAGCTCCACCACCTGTTCCAGCAGCTTCAAGGAATCCGCACCGGCATAGGCCGGGTCGGTGTCGGGAAAATGCCGGCCGATGTCCCCTAAGCCGGCCGCCCCCAATAAGGCGTCCATCAGGGCGTGGGTCAGGACGTCGGCGTCGGAATGGCCCAACAGTCCCTTTTCATAGGGGACCTCCACCCCGCCTAAGATCAATTTTCGATCCGGCACCAGACGGTGCACGTCATAACCGTGGCCGATCCGCATGGCAGTTCCTCCTTCTCAGTCGTCCTCCGGCGGCTCCTCCCGGAGCCGTTCCAATTCCCGGACAAAACTATTGGCATCCTGGAAATCCCGGTACACCGATGCAAAGCGGATGTAAGCCACCTCGTCCAGCTTTCGGAGTTTTTTCAGCACCAGTTCTCCCAGCTGTTGGGCGGTGACTTCCCGGCAGCCCGCTTCCCGGAGCTGCTGTTCCAGCTGATCCACCATGGCGTCCAGCTTCTGCATGGAAAGGCTGCGCTTATTGCAGGCCCGCATCAGCCCTCGGAGCAGTTTTTCCCGGTCGAAAGGCTGGCGGGAGCCGTCCCGCTTCACCACCATCAAGGGGGAGGATTCAATCACTTCATAGGTGGTGAACCGGTAACCGCAGCGGGTACATTCCCGGCGCCGGCGCACCTTCAAATCGTCCTCGGTGGAACGGGAGTCCGTGACTTTGGTATCCGGGCAGCCGCAAACAGGACATTTCATCGGTGGAACATCCTTTCTAAGCGGATTTTACTCCGCATTTTGTTCATTTTCCTCTATGTTATCTTAGCATAATTTCTGGAAAAAGGCAAGATTCCGGCAGGGGCGGATTGCAAAAACCAGAGGATTCTGGTATGATAAAGGTACTCGCCGGTGGGAGGGAGGCGTCTTGCAATCCCCTTTGGACCGGCTTAAGGACTAGATAAAAAGAGGTTTTTCCATGCCGATTAACATTCCATCCAACCTTCCTGCCCGGCAAACCCTGGAGCAGGAAAACATCTTTTTGATTACCAAAGAACGGGCCGCCCACCAGGACATTCGTCCGCTGCGGATCCTGATTTTAAATTTGATGCCCCTGAAAATCGAAACCGAAACCCAACTGCTGCGCCTGATCGCCAACACTCCGCTGCAGGTGGACATCGAATTGATGCAAACCGCTTCTCACCAATCCAGCCACACCCCCTCCCAGCATCTGCTCACCTTCTACCGCACCTTTGCGGAACTGAAGGAGGAGTTTTACGACGGGCTGATCGTCACCGGGGCGCCGGTGGAACAGATGGAATTTGAAGCGGTGGACTACTGGTCGGAGCTGGAAGAGATTTTGGAGTGGAGCAAAACCCACTGCTTTTCCACCTTCCACATCTGCTGGGGCGCCCAGGCAGGGCTGTACTACCATTACGGCGTGCCCAAGCAGCCGCTGCCGGAAAAAATGTTCGGCATCTTTGAGCACAAGGTGTTAAACGTCACCCACCCCATGGTTCGGGGATTTGACGAATACTATCTGGCCCCCCATTCCCGGCACACCCAGTCCGACCCGGAGGCTATCCGGCGCTGTCCGGACCTGGAGGTGCTGTCCCAATCGGAACAGGCTGGAATCAATCTGGTGGTCCGCCATGACTGCCGGCAGATTTTCGTCTTTGGCCACAGCGAATACGACCGCTCCACCCTGGCCAACGAATATTTCCGGGACCTGAAAGCGGGCAAGCCCATTCAGCTTCCCCAGCACTACTTCCCCCAGGACGACCCCAGCCAAAAACCCCGGTTTATCTGGCGGGGCCATGCCAATCTGCTGTTTAAAAACTGGCTGAACCTGGTCTACCAAATGACCCCCTACCAACTGGGGCCGTTTCATACGTTCCAGTAACCCAAACGAGGAACTCCTATGGAAATTACAGAAATCATTGCCCGGCGGCAGTTTGCGCCCCTGTACATCTGGCTGGATTTGGCCTTTTTGGTGGTGCTGGCTGGGCTGCTGCTGTGGAAAAAGCAATACCTCACCGTGCTGATGGGGTTTCTGATGGGGCTGGTATACATGGGGGTGGATTACGGAATTTTCCATCTGGTCTGCCACGCCCGTTCCATCAGCCCGGGGTACAGTCTATTCTGGGTGCTGCTTTGGATGTCCATGAGCTACGGGTTTACCAATTTTGCCTGGATCTGGCTGTGGATCTCCAAGGATTCCCATCTATTTGAATGGTCGCTGCTGATTTTAGGCTGGTGGTTTTGCTGTCCCCTGCTCACTCAAACCTTTGCCGGGGACCAAACCCCCATTGTCATCCAGCGCACCACCGGTTCCTATCACGGCTGGATGGCAGCCATTCTGTTTGCGGGATATTTAGGGCTGGTGGTATACAACCTTTGGCAGAAAGACCGGTCCAAGCGGGTGCAGATTCCCTGGCTGCTGGCCATTGGGATTTTAGTGCAGTTTGGCTGGGAAGCAGGGCTGCTGCTGGGCGGAGTGCGCAGCGCCGGGTTCTCCCTCAGCGAGAAATTCCTGCCCCTCATCATCAATTCCCTGTTGGAAACCAACCTGGGCATGCCCTACATCTACCTGATCTTTTTGGCAGTCACCGCAAAGTTCACCCAGCAGCTTCGTCCCCGCCAGGAAAAGGTCACCCTGACCCGGCGCATCCAGGAAATCAACGCCAAAACCGTCCGTTCCCAGGGCGCTTGACAGAAAGGAACTTACCCATGAAAACCATTGCCAGCTTTACCGTCAACCACGACACCCTGCAAAAAGGGGTGTATGTTTCCCGCATCGACGGGGACGTAATCACCTACGACATCCGGATGAAAAAGCCCAACGGCGGGGACTACCTGACCAACGGGGCGCTACACACCTTTGAACACCTCTTCGCCACCTACGCCCGAAACAGCGAAGTTGCAGATCAGGTGATTTATGTGGGGCCCATGGGCTGCCGCACCGGGTTTTACCTGCTGCTGCGGGACAGCGTCAGCCGCAGCCAAGCCTTACAGCTGATTCGAGACAGCTTTGCCTTTATCGCCGGTTTTTCCGGAGAAATCCCCGGCAGCAAGCGCTGGGAGTGCGGCAACTACTTAGAGCACGACCTTCCCGGGGCCAAAGCCGTGGCAGAAGATATGCTGTCAGTGCTGCAAGACTGGAACGAACAAAAGATGGATTACCAGTATCACCAAGCATAAAAAAGAACAAGACCGCTGCTCTTTGATTGGGCAGCGGCCTTTCTTTATGGCACAGGTTCAATTTTTTCCGGATGGTACAGCAGATCCGCCAAGGTAATGCCGGAGAGATACTCCTGCATCCGGCGGTTCAGCTCCCGCCACAGGGGAAGGGTCAGGCAATGGTCCGCCCGGTTACAGGGAGGCGCTCCCTCCTCCAGGCAAGCCACGGGAGCCAAATGGGGCTCGGTCAAGCGGAGGATTTCCCAGATGGTGTACTCTTCCGGAGGGCGGCTGAGACGGTAGCCTCCGCCTTTGCCGTGCATTCCCTCCACCAAGCCGTTTCGGGAAAGGGCGGGAAGAATTTGTTCCAGATATTTCAAGG
Organism: Candidatus Egerieicola pullicola; assembly: GCA_018712465.1. Classification (GTDB taxonomy): domain Bacteria; phylum Bacillota; class Clostridia; order Oscillospirales; family Ruminococcaceae; genus Egerieicola; species Egerieicola pullicola. The sequence goes on from DVGY01000149.1 coordinate 8,579, forward strand.
AAATTCCCTGACGGCCGGCCACTTCCTTCATAGGCTGATACCCTTCCTGCTGGTGCTGAGCCAGATCCAGCATCACCCGAATGGCATACCGGCCCCGGGTAGAGATCATCATAACGCCGATCCTTTCTTCACCGCTGCCAATCCCTGTTCCAGATCCGCCAAAATATCTTCGATGTGCTCGGTGCCGATGGAAAGGCGGATGGTGGTGGGGGTAATTCCGGCTGCCAGCAGTTCCTGCTCATTCATCTGAGAGTGGGTGGTGGAAGCGGGATGGATCACCAGAGACTTCACGTCCGCCACATTGGCCAGCAACGAAAACAGTTTCAACGATTCGGTAAACCGGCGGGCGTCGGTTTCGGTGCCCTCCAGCTCAAAGGTGAAGATGGAACCGGCGCCCTGGGGAAAATACTGTTGGTACAACTCCTTCTGTTTCCCCTGAGCCAAGGCGGGGTGGTGGACCTTCCGCACCTGAGGATGCCGGTTTAAAAATTCCACCACCTTCAACGCGTTTTCCACGTGGCGCTCCACCCGCAGAGACAAAGTTTCCAATCCCTGAAGCAGCAGAAAAGAGTTGAAGGGAGAGATGGCGGCGCCCTGGTCCCGGAGCAGCGTAGTGCGGAGTTTCACCAAATAAGCAGCCTTCCCTGCCACCTGGGTAAACACTGCGCCGTGATAGGAGGGGTTGGGTTGGGAGAGGCCGGGGAATTTGTCGCTTCCGGCCCAATCAAAGTTGCCGCTGTCCACAATCACTCCGCCCATGGCAGTGCCGTGGCCGCCCATAAATTTGGTGGCGGAGTGAACCACAATGTCCGCGCCGTGCTCTATGGGGCGAAGCAGATAAGGGGTGGCAAAGGTATTGTCCACCACCAGGGGGATGCCGTGACGGTGGGCGATACGGGAAAGCTGTTCCAGATCCGCAATATCGCAGTTGGGGTTGCCCAGAGTTTCGGCGTAAAGCAGCTTGGTATTGGGCTGGATGGCCTGTTCCACCGCCTGCCCATCGGCAGGGTCCACAAAGGTGGTGGAGATGCCCTGCTCCCGCAAAGTGTTGGCAAACAGGTTATAGGTTCCCCCATAGAGGTTGGCGGAGGAAACAATGTGATCCCCGGCTACGGCAATGTTTTGCACGGCGTAGGTAATGGCAGCGGAACCAGAAGCCACCACCAAAGCGGCTGCGCCTCCCTCCAAGGCGGCAATCCGCTGTTCCAGCACGTCGGTGGTGGGATTCATCAAGCGGGTATAGATATTGCCCGGTTCGGCAAGAGCGAACCGCCCTGCTGCCTGGGCGGAATTTTCAAACACGTAGGAGGTGGTGGCGTAGATAGGCACCGCCCGAGCGCCGGTGGCGGGATCGGGATGCTCCTGTCCTACATGGATCTGCATGGTTTCAAAATGATATTGAGACATGGTTTCTTTCCTTTCCTGAACGGGTCGTGGGATTGCTCCCCAGTAGTATTCAACGGCAACGGGAAATTATTTACCTATTGATTTAGTAGGTAATATCATACCTTGTTTTCCCGCCCTTGTCAAGAGGGGGATAAAATCTCCTCTCCAGCGGCAGGCCAGGTGGAAAGAACTGTGTTTGATATTGGCAAAAAAGCAAAAGAATCGGAGCAGTGTAACCTGCCTTGCCCCGAAGGGGTGGGGCCCCCAAAAAAGCCCTCTTTTTTGGGGAAAAGGAGGAGCAGGAAAACGTGCGATTGATTTTTTCAAAAGAAAAAATCGGAGCAGTGTAACCTGCTTTGCCCCGAAGGGGTGGGGCCCCCAAAAAAGCCCTCTTTTTTGGGGAAAAGGAGGAGCAGGAAAACGTGCGATTGATTTTTTCAAAAGAAAAAATCGGAGCAGTG
>DVGY01000150.1 GCA_018712465.1 Candidatus Egerieicola pullicola
CTTCTCCTACGTTCCTCCGGCGGAAGAACTGAGCTTTGTCCAAAGCGCCAGCTTTGTAGATGATGTAGTTTGCCTCAACCCCGGCGGTTTTGTGCTCATCAGCCAAAAGAAGGAAGAAAAACCCTCTCAAGTGCGGGAAAGCGAACCGAAGCAGAAACAGCTTCCCAACAACCAACCCCCTGCCCGCCTCTCCACCGGACACCGGTTTGGACGCCGGTTTCGGTAATTTGAAATCAGAAAGGAATCACTGCTATGAACCATCCTATTGTCACCATCACCATGGAAGACGGAAGCGTCATTCGGGCGGAATTGTACCCGGAAGTGGCTCCCAACACCGTCAATAACTTCATCAGCCTGGTGAAGAAGGGCTTTTACAATGGCACCATCTTCCATCGGGTAATCCCCGGCTTTATGATCCAGGGAGGCGACCCCACCGGCACTGGTACCGGCGGTCCGGGATACTCCATCCACGGAGAATTTTCTTCCAACGGCTTTGCCAATGACTTGAAGCACACCACCGGAGTGCTGAGCATGGCCCGTACCATGGCGCCCAACTCTGCCGGCAGCCAGTTCTTCATTATGGTTGCAGACGCACCCCATCTGGACGGGGAATACGCTGCCTTCGGCAAGGTAATTGAAGGCATGGACGTGGCGCTGGCCATCGCCGCCCAGCCGCGTGATTACTACGACCGTCCCCGGGCAGATCAGAAAATGGAGAGCGTCACCGTGGATACTCTGGGCGAGGACTATCCGGAACCGAAACGGGGACAGTAACTTGAAGTTTTTGGTGAGAAACAGACTGAAGGTTTGTTTCGCTTTTCTTCAAAAAGGTGCTGGCGATGCAAGGAACCTTAAAAGTTTTCAAGGGTCTTAGGCCGACAGGTATGCCTTTGGCGACCTGTCCAAGTCCGCTCTTTGCGGTCGGTAGGAATGACCGCAATTTTGCTTCGCAAAATTCGAGCGAACTTGCTGTGATCTTATAGCCCAGTTGGTGGAGGCTGGAATTGGAATCCACCTGTCCAATGGCGTCAGCCGGAGACAGGGCAGACTGGAAACATCAAGACAAAGCAACAAATCCCTCTGTGTTCTGCGCACAGAGGGTTGTTTTTTGGAAGTTTCATTTTGCACTTTTCGCATTGACCTTCCCGGTTGCCTTCGGCAGTATCGTCAGGGGGATTCCGGTTTCCACATCCACCAGCTATGGCAACTGGGGCGCTCTGCCACGGACCTTTATAAAGGGACCCCGGTTTCTTACAGGGGTTTCCCCCCTTGCAACCCCACCATGCCTTCGGGAAAACGATCTTCGATCTTATTTTCCTAAAACACTGGACCTAAACTTTAATTTCTTCCTTACTGAGATACTTCTCCACAAAACCCATCACCTTTTCCCGGTACATTTCCGGCTGCCGCAGATACGCCTGGGTGTGGCTGGCATCCTCCACCCGCAGGTACTCCTTTTCCCCTGCTGCCGCCTCATAACATAAATCCTGCATATAGGGCTTGACAAAAGCGTCCATATCCCCATGGACAAACAACACCGGCAGCTTGGTCTTTTTCAACTGTTCTAAGCTGGAAGCTTCCCGGAAATCATAGTTTGCCACCCACTTTGCCACCAGGCTGGCCTGATACAGCAGCGGAAAGGCAGGCAGATGAAAGATGGTTTTCAGCTCGTCTCGGAAGATCCGCTCCACCGAAGCGTAGCCGCAATCCTCCACAATAGCCTTCACATTTTCCGGCAGTGCTTCCCCAGACGTCATCATCACGGTAGCCGCTCCCATGGATACCCCATGGAGCACGATTTCCGCCTCCGGATCTCGGTTGAGGATTTCACCAATCCAGCATACCATATCCCGCCGTTCCAGCCAGCCCATGCCGGTATACTTGCCGCCGCTTTTGCCGTGGGCTCGCTGGTCCGGTACCAACAAGGAAAACCCTTCCTTTAAGTACATCCCGGAATAATCCATCATATCCCGGCCGGTGCACATATACCCGTGCACCAAAATCACCCACCGATGGCCTTCTCGCACAAAAGCCCGGGCTAACAAAGGCACGCCGTCCTCGGCGCTGACCCCCCAGGATTCCTTCCGGGTTCGGTCCAGCAATTTTCGGTTCTCCTCCCGAATCCCAGCTTTATTTTGGTCGATGATTTTCTGTCGCTGGGGGTATTTTTCCGGCTGCTCCCGCTCCGCTTTGGGAATCAGGGAGTCGTCCCAAGCCTTTTTCCGTCCCACTGCCAATCGAACGAAAAACAGGCCTACAATCCAGGTAATGCCAATTCCCAACAGAAAAAGGGCCGCCAAACTGGCGGCCAGAATCAGCAGTATCATCCAAGGTTCCATTGCCAAAACTCCTGCCTACGTCCTTTTTCACATCCTGTTTTTTACTCCATTACGGCTCAAACAGCTGGCCCTGCTTCTCGTACCGGGCAATCCGGGTGATGCGGTTTTCCTCGTCCACAAACACCACTTTAGGCCGGTAAGTTTTGGCCTGTTCCGGCTTCATCTGGATATAGCTCATAATAATGACCTTATCCCCGGCTTTAGCACAGTGGGCCGCCGCACCGTTCAGGCAGATCACTCCGCTGCCGGGCTTTCCGGCGATCAGGTAGGTCACCAGCCGGGCGCCGTTGTCGATGTTGGCCACCTGGACCTGCTGGTACTCCTGCATCCCTGCAGCTTCCATCAGATCCGCATCTACGGTAATGCTACCGATGTAGTCCTTTTCTGCCTGGGTCACAATGGCCCGGTGGATCTTTCCTTGAAGCATGGTGATTTTCACTTGGCGTCTCCTCCTGTAATGAAGTTATCAATGAGCCGAGTCTTTCCGATATACACCGCCATGGCAAACAGGGTACCGGAAACCACTGTGTGGGCGGGACGCAGATCAATGTCGTCCACCGCTTCCACGTAGTCGATGCGGGCCAGCGGCTCCTTCCCAATGTGTTCCTTCATGGCCGACACAATGGCGTCGGCATCGGTTTCCCCTTGAGCCACCTTTTCCTGGCCCAGTTTCACTGCCTGGCTCAGCACCAAAGCGGCCTGACGTTCCTGAGGATTCAGATACACGTTCCGGGAGCTTTTCGCCAATCCGTCCGCTTCCCGGACAATGGGGCAGCCTACCACTGTGACACCCAAATCCAAATCCCGGTTCATCTTCCGGACAATCGCCAGCTGCTGGGCGTCCTTTTGTCCGAAATAAGCCCGGTCAGCGTGGGACAAGCCGAACAGCTTGCACACCACCGTGCAGACTCCCTGAAAATGGGTGGGACGGGTTTTGCCGCAAAGCACGCCGGTCATGGATTGGTCCATAGCAATGGTGGTGCCGAAGCCCTGGGGATACATGACTTCCGGGGTGGGATGGAAGATCAAATCCACTCCCAACTGCCGGCAAAGCTGCCGGTCCCGTTCAAAGTCCCGGGGATAGGCTTCCAGATCTTCCCCCGGAGCAAATTGGGTAGGATTGACGAACACGCTCACCATCACCCGGTCGCACTCCTGCCGCGCCCGGCGAATCAAGCTGGCATGCCCTTCGTGGAGGTACCCCATGGTGGGCACCAAGCCGATGGTTTCTCCTGCGTTTCTCCAGCAGTCAATCTCCTGCTTCAATTCTTCTTTGGTGGTTGCAACCACGGTTTCCATGGAAATTTCCCCTTCCATTCACTACAATTCGTATTTCTATTCCCTAATTCTACAATCAGTACAGCTTTTTCAGTACTTCCTCATCAATTCCGAAGCTGTGGGCCTCATCCGGGAAGGCGCCCTCTTTCACCTGACGGTTGTATTCCGCAAAAGCGTTTTTCATCACTTCGCCCACATCCGCAAACCGCTTCACAAATTTGGGAGTATAGTCGGTGAAGGTGCCTAGCATATCCTGATACACCAAAATCTGCCCGTCACAGCCCGCTCCGGCGCCGATGCCGATGGTGGGGATGGACAGTTTGCTGGTAATCAGCTCTGCCAGTTTAGCAGGAACACATTCCAAGGTCAAGGCAAAAGCGCCCGCTTCTTCCACTGCCAAAGCGTCCTCCAACAACTTTTGAGCGGCGGCTTCGGTTTTGCCCTGCACGCGGTAGCCGCCCAAAGTGTGAATCGACTGAGGGGTCAAGCCTAGATGCCCCATCACCGGAATGGATGCGGCGGTAATGGCTCGAATCTGCGGCGCGAATTCTTCACCGCCTTCCAGTTTTACCGCCCCGGCATGACCTTCCTTTACCAGCCGGCCGGCATTTTTCACTGCATCATACACCGAAGTTTGGTAGGACAAAAAGGGCATATCAATCACCACCAGGGCGTTTTTCACCCCTCTGGCCACGGCGGCGCCGTGGTGAATCATATCCTCCACCGTTACCGACAAGGTATCCTCGTACCCTAACATTACATTGCCCAGGCTGTCCCCCACCAAAATGCCGTCGATGCCAGATTGGTCGATAAGCTTGGCGGTGGAGTAGTCATAGGCGGTAAGCATGGAGATTTTTTCTCCCTTTTGTTTGTGATCCAGAAAGGTTACCGCAGTTTGTTTCATAGCAGATCGCTCTCCTTTTTGATTGCCGTATCCTTTATCATTTCCTGTAAAAGGGCGGTCCGGCCCCCTGGGCGCTGTTTCACCGAGAAGTTCCGAACCGCTTTTCCTTCATTATAATCATCTATTTTCCAAATGTAAAGGCTTTTAAATTAAGCTGGGGGTAATGGCCTCGTGGTCAAAGGTAATGGTGAGGGTGATGTTGGCCCCATCCAGCTTGCTGCCAAAGGAAGAATCATTTTCCAGCATAGCAAACAAGCTTTCAAAGCTTACTTGGATGCACTGTTCGTTGATGGCGTCCTGACTCACGTCTACATGGCTTCGATCCTTGTAGGAGATCTCAGTGACCTGGCGGGAAGCCATGTCATAGCTCAGCACCGTAGCAGTCTGGGTTTCCTCTCCTTGGGAAAAATAGGTAAAGTTGATGGTGCCGGTGCGGCTGTCCACCGCCTCGTTGCCTTGGTAGGTCACCACCGCCCCCACCATGTAGCCGTCGGGATCGTACTGGTGTGCCAATTCATCCAATTCCGGTTTCAGGCTGGCAATGGAGGCCGGCTCCGCCTGAATGGCGATAGACACCATCTCGTCGCTGGTGGTGCCGGGGTCAAAGACGGAACAGCCGGAAAACAATCCCAAGCTCAGCGCCAAAGTGCAGAGCAGTGCAGCAATTTTTTTCATAGACCTTTCCTTTCTAGCCAAGGAGGATAACAGAGATAAAAACAAATCCGGGCCCGCCATAAATGACTAAGTCCGGATCTGCATCGTGGTGGAGACGATCGGGATCGAACCGACTACCTTTTGAATGCCATTCAAACGCTCTCCCAGGTGAGCTACGCCCCCACGTATTCTTTTCAGTTCTCCATTGCCATCAAATTATCTCAAGCAACGTAGGCTATTATACCGTACAATCCAAGGCTTGTCAAGCCCTTTTTCGAAAATACGGCGAAATTTTCTTTTTTCCGGGATTTCTTTTGCCCAGATAGTTGATTTTTGCACTAAATTCAAAACACTACCTTCGTTCGGTCACCTTGTCCGGAAGTTTATTCCCTCTCTTCCACACAGTTTTCTTCCCAGCAAGAAGCATATATTTGATCGAATCAATTTCCTATTCCTTCCCCCGCTTTTCAGAAAAGCTTCTTTTTTGAAAATAATTCTTTCCTTTCGGGAAAAATCTGTTATAATAGCTATGATACTGGTAGACTGGGAGAGGAGCGGTTCGATTGAAGGCAAAGGAAGTTTGCGGACGGTTTGCCCCCTCCCCCAGCGGCAGGATGCACCTGGGCAATCTCCTTTGCGGGTTGATTGCCTGGCTGAGCGTGCGCAGTCAAAACGGAAAGATGATCCTCCGACAGGAGGACCTAGACGAAATGCGCTGTCCTCGCAGCTACGCAGAACTGATTGAACAGGACCTGCGCTGGTTCGGTTTGGACTGGGATGAAGGGGGGCTGGCAGGAAGCGGCTCTCACGCCCCCTATCTCCAAAGCCGCCGCAGTGAAATCTACCAGCAGTATCTGGACAAACTGAATCAAAAAGGACTGCTCTACCCCTGTTTTTGCAGCCGGGCTCAGCTTCACGCCGCCAGCGCCCCTCATTTGGAGGACGGCCAGGTGCTGTACCCTGGAACCTGCCGCCATTTAACCCCGGAACAGATCGCCCAAAAACGGAAAATCCGCCCCCCTGCCCTTCGAGTCAAGGTGCCGGATGAGACCGTGACCTTTACCGATCTCCACTACGGATTGGTAGAGCAGAACCTAGCCACTCAGTGTGGGGACTTTATCCTTCGGCGCAGCGACGGGGTGTTTGCCTATCAGCTGGCGGTGACGGTAGACGATGGACTGATGGGGGTCACCCAAGTCATTCGGGGACGAGATCTCCTTTCCTCCACCCCCCGGCAGATCTGGCTGCTCCGGGAATTGGGATTTCCGGTGCCGGAGTACGGCCACATTCCTCTATTATTGGACGAAACCGGCAACCGGCTGTCTAAACGGGACCTGTCCCTGGACCTGGGAGAATTGCGAAAGCGGTTTGGCCGCCCGGAACCCATCCTGGGAAAACTGGCCTACGCCGCCGGACTGCTGGACCGGCCGGAACCTGCCTCTGCCCGGGAACTGATTCCGGTGTTTTCCTGGGAGAAAATTCCCAAAACTGACCTCTACTGTCCAGAGGGATTGCGGCTGGAAAATTCAGGAAATGTTCACTCCTTGCTTTGAAAAATTTGGTATGGTAACGGTATGGCGGCAGCAAAACCTGGTATGCCGCCAGCCAAAGAAAGGGTTATTACCATGAAAAACAAAAAGGTCAACTATATTATCATCGGGATCTGCTTGGTGATTATGCTGGTTACGCTGTTCCTCACCGACAGCCCGGAGAACCTCTGGAACGCCCTCTGCACCGCCAATCCCCTGTGGCTGCTCTGCGGCTTAGGCTGTATGCTGGCCTACTGGCTGCTGGAAACCCGGGCTTTGTTTTTGGTCATCGACGGGCTGCGGAAGGTATCCCACTCCAACGGCAGGCGGCTGAAACCGGGAGAATGTCTGCGGGTGAGCATGGTGGGACAGCTATTTAACTGCATCACTCCCTTCGCCAGCGGCGGCCAGCCCATGCAGGCCTATATGCTCAGCAAATACGGCCAATCGGTGGGCACTGCGTCCAGCGCCCTGCTGGCCCGGTTTATCGTCTATCAGTTTGTGTTGACGGTGTATTCGGTGGTGGTGCTGGTGTTTAAGTTCACCTTCTTCTTGGAACAGGTGTCCGGCTTCGTCACCATGATTATCATCGGATTTGTAATCAACACCTGTGTCATGGCCTTTTTGATTGCCATCGGCTTTTTCCCCAAACCCACCACCAAATTGCTGCTGGCTCTGCCGGGATTGCTCCACAAGATGCACCTCTGCCGCCGTCCCGGTAAACTCCACCGCCGGATCACTAAGGAACTGGACAGCTTCTACACCGACTTCCACGCCATCCGCCACAATATGCGGATCCTAATCCGTCCCGCAGTGGACAGTGCCATCCAGCTTACCGCCTTCTTTTCCGTAGCCTTTTTCGTCTGCCTGTCCCTGCAAAACAGCCAGGGGGTGGATTGGTTCACCATCATCAGTGCGGCAGCCTTTGTGCTGATGTTCTCTTCCTTTATTCCCCTGCCCGGCGGCAGCGGCGGCGCAGAAATCAGCTTCTACGGGTTGTTCTTCATCTTCTTCCCCGGAGACACCGCCAGCGTGGGCATCGCCCTGCTGTTGTGGCGGTTCTTCACCTTCTATCTTCCCATGATCGTGGGGATGCTGATGATGTATCTGGATCCCGATTCCAAACAGGCTAAAAAGCACATGGAACAGGTGGAAGAACAGCAGCAGCTCCAAGATGCTTTGGAAGAACAGCAAGAAGTCAATCAGAAATAAGCAAAGCGTCCTTTCCGTATGCGTGATGTCGTTAGGGGACAAAACAACAACCGAATAGGATGCAAAAACCAGTCTTCTGACAGAAATCAGAAGGCTGGTTTTTCTTTTCTTTTTGTATGGAAAACTACCGGCAGAGCCGGTAGTAACAA
>DVGY01000151.1 GCA_018712465.1 Candidatus Egerieicola pullicola
CGAAGATTTTGAAGGATGCTGCCGGAAAACAAGGTGTTCTTTTGCAGCACCACCGAAACCTGATTGCGCAGCGCCTCTGTGTCATAGTTTCGCACATCAATGCCGCCGACGCAGACAGAACCGTCGTTGACGTCATACAGCCGGCAGATCAAATTCACCAGACTGCTCTTACCGGAACCAGTGCCGCCGATCACACCGATGGTTTCCCCGCTCTTAATGTGCAGATCAATGTCGGACAAAGCGTGTTTTCCGCTGCCATGCTTGTAGGAAAAGTTCACATGGTTGAAGTCGATCCGTCCATCCGGCACTTCCATCACCGGGTTTTCCGGGTCTTTCAGATCCGGAGTCTCGCTGAGCACTTCGCTGATACGGCGGATGCTGGCCAAAGACATGCTAATCATCACCACTACCATGGAGAGCATCATCAAGCTCATCAGCAGGGCCATAATATAGCTGAACAAACTGGTTAAATCACCGGTGGTTAAGGTTCCACCTACAATAAACTGGGCGCCGAACCAGGACACCGAAATGATGCAGAAATACACTGCAATCATCATTGCCGGGTTATTGAAGGCCAAAAGACCTTCTGCCTTCACGAACATCTTATACAGCATCTGGGACGCTTTAGAGAACTTCTTGTTTTCGTAGTCTTCCCGAACAAAGGCCTTCACCACTCGGATGGCGGTGACGTTTTCCTGTACGCTGGCGTTTAAGTCGTCGTATTTCTTAAAGACCTGGTTGAAGATCTTCAAGGTCACTACCATAATTGCGCCGATGACGATCACCAAAAAGGCCACTGCAATTAAGAACATCCAGCTAAGCTGTACATTGATATAAAGGCACATAGCGAAGCTGAAGATAAAGTTCAGCGGTGCACGCACTGCCACACGAATTACCATCATAAAGGCGTTCTGTACGTTGGTAATATCGGTGGTCATACGGGTAACCAGACCAGGGACGCTGAACTTATCAATGTTGGAGAAGGAAAAGGTCTGGATTTTGGCGTAAATCGCTTCCCGCAGATTGGCGGACAAACCGGCTGAGGCACCGGCGGCGTTTTTACCGGCCAATGCGCCAAAAATTAAGCTCAATACCGCCATCAATACAATCAGGATCCCGTATCGGTATACGACCGGCAAATTCATCTGCTGCAAGCCTTGGTCGATGATGATGGCAGTGACAAAGGACATCAAGATTTCCATGATCACTTCCAAAGCAGTGAGGATAATGCAGAGAAAGGTCTGCTTCTTATACTGCTTGAGCTGTTGTAAAACTTTTCTCACGTTTGAAGTACCTCCTATCTGATTTTGTTTGGCCTTGCTCCTGTTCTAATTCAGCCAACCGGTCTAAGAACTTTTTGGCCAAAGTTTGCAGCTGCACGTTTTCCTGTTGAGTCAGCACATTGCAGATGCGATCTTCCATTTGGTTGGCTTTCTGCAAAAATTCATTTCCTTCTGCCATGAGTTTTTCTGTGGGGAGCACCTTCTTTTTCCGGATATCCTCCGGATTTTCCTGAAAGGTGAGATACCCCTTCTCTCTCAATTTCTTCATCAACACAGACAGCGTGGGCTTAGACACCCCGATTTCCCGGCACAACTCGGTGAGATAGGTCCCCTGGGGATGATGTCTCAAGAGATACACCATAAAATAAGCCTGAATCCCACTGATGTCCTTTTCTTTTAAAGAAAGCTCCAGCTGTGTTGATAGATGCAGATTGATCCTTCTCAAAAGGAAGATCAATTCTTCTGCCTTGAAATCCTCCGGCATTGTTTGCTGCACCTCCTGCGCTTCAGGTTCGTTTGGCATCGAACAGTTTGTGCTCTTATGTTCTGTGCATAAGAAATTGTAGCACGGATTTGGCAAAATGTGAAATTCAAATATCTTATATTCTATAAATATTTTTTATAGATAAAACACTTCCTTGCCTTCAATCCCCAAAGTTTAACTTGCGCAGTCCTTCCAAACGCAGTATAATCAATAAAGATATTTTATTATCTTTCTTTTTTATCTTTTACAAAGTCCCGGGAGAACCCATCATGAATACAGTACAGTTGGAATGTTTTATCGCCGTTGCGGAACACCTGAGCTTTTCCAAAGCCTCCAAAGCCTTAAAAATCACCCAACCCGCCGTCAGTCACCAAATCCAAACCTTGGAGGAAGAATTGGAAACAAAGCTGTTTCGCCGCACCAGCAAAAGCGTCACCCTCACCCAGGAAGGAATCCTGTTTCTGGCAGACGCACACTTGATTTTGCGAACCGCTTTTTCCGCCAAGGAGCGGCTTCAGATGCAGGAGCGCCTTATCCCTTTTGAACTGGGCTGCCACAACCGCACGGAATTGAATCTGCTGCCCCCTATTCTGAAACAGCTGTCAAAGGAATTTCCTTTGCTGCGTCCTTCCATCCGGCTGGTACCCTTTCCTTCCCTGCTGAGCCTGGTGGAAAACAATCAAATCCATGCCGTACTGGGCATCAAGCGAAGAGCGGAAAAAATCCTTCCCTATTTCAAGGAACTTTGCCAGGTGCCCATGGCCTGCATCTGTTCCCCGGAACATCCTTTCGCTCAATTTCAAACCCTGACCCGGGAGCAGTTAACCGGAAATTTCATTGCCTGCTCTCCCCGTCAAATTCCCGATTCGGTGTTCTCGGTACAGAGCGGTATTTTGGTAGACCTTTCTCCCGAACGACGCTTTTTAACCGAAAGTATGGAAAGTGCTCTGGCTCTAGTGAAGGCGGAAATAGGCTATACTCTTTACCCGGACATTCCCCAAGCCCGGGAGCCGGGGCTGTGCTACCTTCCCGTCACCGATCTTCCTAAAATCTCCTTTGGCATCTATTGCTCCCAAGACCGCAGCCATCCGGTGCTGAAACGGTTTTTAGCCTTGATTTCCCAGTACTTGAATCCTACTGTTTCCGGCTAATAACCGGAAAGAATAAAGCAGCCTTTCCCATATGCAGGTGGTTTAGCCAAAACCATAGTTTGACATCCCTGTTCTTTGGAATCTCAAAACTGAAAAAGAAAAAAGGATGAGCCGCATACTTCACGGTTCATCCTCTTTCTTTTATTCCCAAATCAGTTCCACCGGACAATGGTCGCTGCCCATGACTTGGGTGTGGATATTGGCTTCCTTCACCCGATTTTTCATTCGATCGGATACTAGGAAGTAGTCAATGCGCCAACCGGCGTTCTTCTCCCTGGCCTTAAACCGATAGCTCCACCAGCTGTAGATTCCGGTATCCTCCGGGTGAAGCAAACGAAAGGTATCGGTAAAGCCGCTGTCCAGAAGCTGGGTCATTTTGCCCCGTTCCTGGTCGCTGAATCCTGCATTGCCCTGATTAGTTTTGGGGTTTTTCAGGTCGATTTCCTGATGAGCCACGTTCAAATCCCCGCAGACAATCACCGGCTTGGTTTCATCCAAGGTATGAAGATAGGCCCGGAAAGCATCCTCCCAAGCCATCCGGTAATCAATGCGGGCCAGTCCCTGCTGGGCATTGGGGGTGTATACCGTCACCAGATAATGATCCGAAAACTCCAGGGTAATGCTCCGGCCTTCTCCAGTCATAGCCGGATCTCCAATGTCATACGAGACGCTGAGAGGTTCCTGCTTGCAAAAAATTGCCGTGCCAGAATAGCCCTTTTTCACCGCTGAATGCCAATATTGATGGTACCCTGGAAGATCCAATTCCACCTGACCTGGTTGAAGCTTGGTCTCCTGCAGACAGAACGCATCTGCATCCTGCTGCCAAAAATAATCCAAAAAGCCCTTACCCAAACAAGCCCGCAGGCCATTGACGTTCCAAGAAAGATATTTCATGGCGCTTCTCCTTATTTTCAAAAATCCCGCAGAATCCACACGACTCTGCGGGAAAAGATCTTATATTATTGTTCCAAATGTCCTTCTTTATAATACCCCAAATAGCCGGTGTTGCTGGAAGTGCACTTGCCGGTGGAGGGATCGTAGTAGGACTCCACCACACCGGTGGTATCCATCTGGAAGGTGGTCTCTGCCCCGGCTACAATGCCGCTCATCAGGTTGTTCCATACCCGGGCAGGGGAATAACCGCCGGAAATGGGCTCTTTATTTTCCGTGTAGCCCAGCCACACGCCGGCCACATAGCTGGGAGATAGTCCCACAAAGGACAAATCCTCGCTGTAGCTGGAAGTACCGGTTTTGCCGACTACTTCCACGCCGCTGACCCGAGCTGCCGTACCAGTGCCTCGTTCCACTACATTTTTCAGCATCCGGTTCATGATATAGCTGCTCTGGGTAGAGATTGCCTGAGAACCCTGTTGGTCGCCGGTATCCAGCACCACTTCTCCCTGGGCGTTCACCACAGTGGAATAATATTTGGGTTCGTTATAAATACCGCCATTGCCGAAAATCTGATAGGCCGCAGTTAGTTCTTCCACCGAGATACCATAGGTCAAACCACCTAAAGTCAAAGCCTCGTGGCTGGCTTCATCCTCCGCCAAGGTGGAGATACCCACTTTCTGGGTCAGAAAATCATAACAATACTGAGGCGTCAGGGTCTGGATCAGCTGAGCAGGGATGGTGTTTTTAGATTCCCACAATGCCTGGGCCATCGTGTAGCCTCGACGGGTCCACACCCGATCGTAGTTCTGAGGCCAATCCACCATTTCCCCTTCGTCATTTCGGGCTTTGATCGGCTCGTCGATCAATACGCTGGAATAGGTGATGGTGTCATTATCGATGGCGGGTCCATACACCGTAATGGGTTTCATACAGGAACCAGGGGAGATCAAACCTTGGGTGGCGTTGCTCCACACCAAATTCCCGCTTTTTTCATACCGGTCCCCCACCAAAGCCTTCACATTGCCGCTGTAATCCATCACCACAATAGCTGCGCTGGGTTTTTCACCGGCGGAGTTGGTCATGCTGGAGCCAAAGTTGGAGTTGTCCAAAAAGGCGCTTTCCAACTGAGTTTGCATGGCGTAATCGCAGTTGGTATAGATGCGGTATCCGCCCCGGTTAATCATACTCAGAGCTTCATCGCTGTCGTACCCGTATTCCTCCACCAAATCCGCTTGAACCTGGCGAATCACTTCATCGGTGTACCAGTTGTAGGTGCCGGTGGAAGTATTGGTCCCCAAATCGGCATTGACGATCACCAAATCCTCTTGGATGCAGGCGTCATATTCTTCTTGGGTGATGGTGCCGAACTCCAGCATCTTGGACAAAGCCACCTGATTTCGCCGTTCCTTGTTGGCCTCCGGGTTGTCCAAAGGATTCAAATTGCTGGGGCTCTTGGTGGTTACGGCCAACGCTGCCGCTTCGGTGTAGGACAATTCCGACACGCTTTTGCCGAAATACTTCTGGCTGGCGGCCTCCACCCCGTAGCAGCCATTGCCTAAGTTAATGTAGTTCAGGTAGGCTTCCAGAATCTGCTCTTTGGAATAATGCCGTTCCAAATTCAAAGCGCCTACAATCTCCTGCATCTTATTGGAAGCAGTGCGGTCATAGTAGTCGCCGTTGATGTTTTTGATTAACTGTTGGGTGATGGTAGAAGCGCCAAACCCGGTGTTGTCAAAGCCCAACTGTCCTGCCACCATATCCACAAAAGCACCGATGGTTCGGAACCAGTCTACTCCCGTATGCTGCATAAACCGTTCGTCCTCGCTGTATACGAACGCATCCTGAACATACTGAGGAATGTCGTCGATGCTGACCCAAATTCGATTTCCTTCGGCGGAAATGGTCTGCATTTCGGTGTATTCCCCATCGCTGCCTACGGCATAAATGGTGGTGGTGTAGTTCAAACTCAGATCATCCAAATTGATCACTGCGTCCGATTCCACATACTTCATAATAAACACGGTCAAGGCCGTGCCCACAATGCAGATCATAATCAGCAGCACCAAAAAGATGATGGCAATGGTTTTCAATACTCCGCGGCTGACACGGCGTGCAGCGCCTGCTTCCTGGCTGCCTTTTCGTGCAATCCCTTTTCGGCTCCCAGAAGAGCCATTCTTTCCTTTGCCGGAAGGAGCCGGCGCGGACAGGATTACCTTTTCCACGCGCTTAACGGGCTTCTTCTGAGGCTGTTTGCCGTTTCGACCGGAAGAAGAACCTGTGCTCATGAAATCCAACCTTTCTATTGTATTACCTAAAAGAATGCTGAGATAATTGCCTTTTTATTGTACCACACTTTTCCCCATTTGTTAAGCACGGCAAAAAAATTTTCAAATAAAGTTTCAAATTCCCGTATCTTTGTCCCCATCTTGGACATACTGCAGGTAATGCAAGCAGCCGGGAGGAATGCTGGATGAGAGAAAAAAGCCGAATTTTGTTGTGGATTCTGCTGGGAGCAGCGGCGGCGGCCCTGTTGGCCATAGGAATTATCCTGTTTTGCGCCAACCAAGCAGCCCTGCCCAGCCAACGTTCCGGCGGAGAGGACTATGCTTACCTGCTTCGGGAAACCGACGGAAAAATCGGGCTGTACCTTCCCGGGGAGGAGGAGCCCCGGCAGGTACTGGACATCTTCACCTACACCCTGCCGGATTACGACCAACAGCAGCTGGAAGAAGGAATCCCGGTGGCGAACGACGAGGATTTACAAAAATATTTGGAGGAATTTGATTCCTAATCTGTTGCCTGTCCGATTTTGTCGGGCAGGCATTTTTAGTGAATGGAAATAGCTTTCAGCTATTTTAAAGTATACGAGATAAGTATTTGCTTCCCGCTCTCTGAAACAGTATAATGGTACCATAGGATTCGGGAGAATTTCCTCCCCTGAGAAAATAAGAAGGAGCTGAAACCATGAACCAAAAAGTCAAACATCTTGTGCTGGCGGCCATGTTTTTAGCCATTGGCTTAGTGTTGCCCCTGCTCACCGGACAAATCCCCCAAATCGGCAATATGCTGCTTCCCATGCACATTCCGGTGCTGCTTTGCGGATTGATCTGCGGCTGGCAGTACGGCGGCCTGATCGGCTTTATTCTGCCGTTGCTGCGGTACGTGATTTTCGGAATGCCGGTGCTGTTCCCCACGGGGATTGCTATGTGCTTTGAACTGATGACCTATGGCTTGGTAGCCGGACTGCTGTACAATAATCTTTCTCGTTGGCAGTGCATCAAAGCGCTGTACCGCTGCCTGATCCTGGCTATGCTGGCGGGACGTGTGGTTTGGGGCGTTGCAGAAATCATTCTGCTTGGCTTCTGGGGCAACGGATTCACCTGGCAGATGTTCCTGTCCGGCGCTTTCCTCACCGCCATTCCCGGCATTGTACTGCAATTACTGTTGATCCCCACAGTGATGCTGGCCTTAAACCGCACCGGACTGGTGCCCTTTAAAAAGGCTTCCTCTACCTCCAAAAAAGAGAGCCAGCCATGATTTCCCAAATTTTACAAGCCATCCGTTCCCTGCCCCAAGATCATCCAGCGGTAGTGGCCATCGACGGTCGCTGCGCTTCAGGAAAAACCACCTTGGCGGCACGGCTGAAACAGGAGCTCCACTGCCCGGTGTTTCCCTTGGACGACTTTTTTCTCCGTCCAGAACAGCGGACCCCTCAGCGGTTGGCTCAACCCGGCGGAAATGTAGACTACGAACGGTTTGCCCAGGAGGTGCTGCTTCCCTGGCGGGAAGGGAAACCCTTTTTCTACCGCCCCTATAACTGCCACACCCAGGCTTTTGACCCAGCGGTATGGGTATCACCTGGAACGCTGGCCATTGCGGAGGGATCTTACAGCTGCCATCCTGCTTTCTGGGAACAGGCAGATCTTCACCTGTTCTTAACGGTAGACCCCACCGTACAGCAGCAGCGAATTTTAGCCCGAAACGGACCGGAAGGATGGAAGGTGTTTCAATCGAAATGGATTCCTTTGGAAGAACGGTATTTTACCGCTTTCTCCATTCCCCAACGCTGTGAGCTCTGTTTTGACACCACCAATTTTTCTTTTAAATAACTCTTTTCTTCCATGAAAAAGCCGAAGGCTGGATTGTTCCCGCCCTCGGCTTTCTTTCTTATTTGTGATTCACTTACCGCTCCATCAGCCAGTATTGGACACTTTGAGCAGGCAGCAGAGTGCCGCCGCCAAAATCAATGGTGTCGCCGGTAATCAGTTCCTTAGCCAGGCCGCACTGGGCGTCAAAGTGGGCGATATAATCCTGATCGTCCATGTTCACCGCCACCAAAATCCGCTGGCTGTCTACCTTCCGTTCAAAGATCATCTGCTTGTTGGTGAGCAACACATTGTAGCGGAAGCTGCCATCACAAAGGGCAGGATTTTCCTTGTGGATCTGAGCCAGCTTGGCGATAAATTCCGTCAGTTCGTTTTCCACCGGTTCCTCAAAGCAGGGACGCAGATCGTCGTCTCCCTTGGCTTTCTCTCCCAAAGCTCCCCACTCGCTGCCGTAATACAGGCAAGGGATGCCGGGCATACCAAACATTACCCCGTACAGCAGCGGCAGATGCTTGGGATTTTGCAGAATGGAAGCCACCCGGGTGACATCATGGTTATCTGCAAAACACATCAAATGCTTGCCCCGGTACAGGCACCAGGGTTCGCTGCCAAACTGCCGGTTCAGGGAATGGGCAATTTCAAACAGGTTTGCAGAATTGAAGGAGGAATAAAGGCCCTTATAACATTCATAGTTGGTGACGCTGTGCAGCATGGAATCGTTCATCAGCCGGTTGTAATCTCCATGCAGCATCTCCCCTACCAGGAAGAAGTCCGGTTTCAGAGAATCGGTGAACTGACGCAGGCTGCGGACAAAGTTTTCATCCAAAGAATAGGCCACATCCAGCCGCAGGCCGTCAATGTCAAATTCCTCCACCCAGCGGCGGATACAGTCAAAGATATGACCGGTGACAGCAGGATTTTGCAGGTTCAGCTTCACCAGCTCATAGTGGCCTTCCCAGCCTTCGTACCAAAGGCCGTCGTTATAGCCGTTGTTGCCGTCAAAGTTGATATAAAACCAATCTTTATAAGGGCTTTCCCACCGACGGCGGAGTACATCCTGGAAGGCCCAGAAGCCCCGTCCCACATGGTTAAACACTCCATCCAGCACTACCTTTAATCCGGCGTCATGAATGGCCTGGCAAACCTGCGCAAAATCTTCGTTGGTGCCCAACCGTCCGTCGATTTTCCGGAAATCCCGGGTGTCGTAGCCGTGACGGTCAGAATCAAACACCGGATTAAAAAAGATGCAATCCGCTCCGGTCTTTTGAATATGGTCAATCCAGGAAATTACCTTCTGGATCCGATTTACGGTTTGTCCGTCATTTTCCTTCGGAGCCCCGCAAAAGCCCAGAGGATAGATCTGATAAAACACTGCGTTGTATGCCCACATAGCTGTTCTCCTTTTGTCTGGATAATTTCAACTATTCTATTATACACAACTATGATTGATTCTGTCAGCCATTGAGCAAAAAATTCAGCAGGATACCTAAGGTTGACGGCATTTTTTCGTGATTATGACGAATTTTTCCAAATCAATTCTGAACGTTTTATGAAATCAACCCGAAAAACTTTATAATCAAAACAACAAGTTTTCGCCTTCCAGCCAAAATCATTCAAAAATAAGCAGAAAAGAGCACCCGCTTTTCAGCGAGTGCTCCTTGGTACCTCGTACGGGGTTCGAACCCGTGCTTCAAGATTGAGAATCTTGCGTGTTAACCACTTCACTAACGAGGCAAATTATCAACGAAAGTCATTTTACCACATCTCCCCTAAGCTTGTCAACTGTTTTGTCAAAAAATCCCCCGCCTTACACCTCATTCTTTTCCAAAGCAAAAGCGCTCTGCCCTTGCTTAAATCCGCTGACTGCCGCCGGCCGCGCGGACAGATTTGCGAAAAAAGCAAAGGCAAAGCGCTATCATTCAAACCAAAAAAAGGGACTCTGCTCATCCTCCTTCCAAACGAACCCCATCATTTTTCCATATGCCCTTAAAGCAAGGGCTGCGGATGCGCCGCGCAGTTTTCCTCAACGAAAGAAGGGATTCCTTCCTTTCCCCTTGAGAAAATTGATTGGTGGTTTCCTGCCACACCCCATCCGGCGGCAGCATCCAAAGAGGAGCCAAACCGGGAAAAAGCCACCCAATCACACAAAGCATCGCCATACCAAAACCTTCCTTTCCGGACCTACGTTCCATGGATTCCGGCAAAAGCCTGCGCCGCCTGCCCGCCTTGAGACAGAGGGGCGAACTCCACCCGGATCAAAATGCTGACCTTGCTTCCCGCTGAGCTCACGGCGGGATTGCAGGTCAAAGTGTCAAACAGGCAGTCCAGGTCGCTGCCCTGGGAATTGGGCAACACCGGAATTCGGTAGTAGTACCATCCATCCTGATACTCCCAAGCAGACTGATTGTAACCGGCAGTCGTTTGATATTCCATCCAATAGGTGGGCTGCCGCACCAGTTCTCCCTGTTCCCAGATCAAATAGCTGGGATTGCAAAGCTGCAGACGTACCCAGCAGTCAGCAGTGCCTATGTAGCGCAGTTGGGGACGATTTAAAATCCACACCTGTTCCGACAGGGCATGTCCTCCTTCCACCCCATAAAGAGGATGCCCGGTATATCGTTGCTCTTCCCCCAACAGCGACTGGCACACCGCCGCCAAAATCAGCAGTCCTAACAGCAGGAAAACAGCGGTCAGCCTCCGCCTCATCCTTGGCCGGTTTTGTCTCAAGCCTGTCCCTCCTTTGGGTGTTGCCTACGGCCTGCCTGTGCTCTATATATATGCGCGGGTGAAAGGGTTTAGAACTGCAAAATCCATGGGGCCATGTCTCCTGCGTTATGCTGAAAATTCTAGCCGGCAGCCGTCCTGAAATTTTTATGATGCGCTCTGTCTCCTTTTTAGAGTAAAATGGATTGTAATAAGCGAAGGGCCTTTTCTGCATCGGATCTGTCCGGCAGTACAAATTAGAAAATCGAAAAACTTTATTCCCATAAAAATTTAGGAGGGGACCACTATGACCAGAGACGAAATCCGACGGGCTTTTCGTCAGGCCCAACAGGAACAATTTGCCGCTGTGCCACAACAGCCGAAGATAGACGTTTCCCCAAAATTTCAACGAAAAATGGAGCGGCTGCTGCAAAGAGCTCCCCGCCGCCGAATTTCCAAAAAGCAGCGGATTGTTGGAATCTTGCTGGCAGCAGTGCTGCTGGTGTTAGGGGGCTGCACCGTATATCAAATCGCCTTCACCAACGGCGCTTACATTAAATATACCGGCGCCTACACCAATTACGACACTAACCAGCTAGAATACCATTATCTGATAGCGGGATACCGAGGGGAGCAAAGCTATGTGCCCCACTATCAATTTCCGGATCCTCAGGGCTTTATCCATCTCTACGATGGAAGTTATGAACCCAGTATCCAAACGAGCCACTACGACCAATGGTACAACGCCGATACCGGCGAGGTGCTGAATCTCACCCAGGAATTGATGTACCCCGCCCTGCGCCTGGAAGTCCCTATCCAGCTGGAATCCACCGACCTAGATGGGGTTACGGTGTACTACGGCTGCGGAGAGGAAAAAGCCTATGCTTTTTGGCTGTACGAAAATTCGGCAATCAAACTGGAATATTGGGGCAGCGTCTCGGAAGAACAGCTTTTAAGCTGGATCCAACAAATGGACTACACCTCCCACTCTGTGGAAATGGATTTTGACCGAGACTTTGATTTCTGCTGCTACATGAACTACGACTACAACTGGGATGTCTATCCCCCCATTCCTCTGGAACTGAAATATTGGTACCGGCTGTGGGATGAAGTATACGATAACATCGACCAATCTGCCACTGGACGGGCCACCAGCCGAGGCGAAGAGGCCAACTACCATTTTGAAACCCTCCCGGAAGGATTTACCTTGACCGCAGACAAAGCAAAAATATCCTCTGACGATGCTGACAGCGGCGGATTCTGCCTTGGCTGGTCCAACGACTACACCAATAGCACCGGGGACCGCATCCGACTGCAACAAGTGATTCTTTCCTACCTTCCCAATGGCAACGGGCACTACACTTTCGCCATCCCCAGCACCCATCCCATGGAGGAAATCAAGGTTTTGGACATGGACGGGCTGTACGGTAAGGAAGAAGGTTACAGCCGCTTGGTTTGGCGCTATGGCGGAAGGATGATGGAGATCCTTTACTATGGCGACATCTCCCAACAAGAAATCATCGCCCTGGCCGAAACCGTGGACTATTCCCAGGAATGAGTGAAACACCGGGAAATTCAAAGGAGTTACCTTATGCTATCAATTTTACTTTCTCTCAAAGGCCGCCCCGACCGGCAGCGGCGGCTGGCCCAGCTATATGAAGCCTATGGCAGGCAGATGCTCTATCTGGCCCGCTCCATCCTCCATCACCCAGAAGAGGCGGAGGATGCAGTCCAAGACGCCTTTGTTCAGGCGGGCCGGTACATGGACGTGCTGGAAAAGCTGGACGACCCTCAGGACCAGCGCAACTACCTTTTAAAAATCACCCAAAACGCTTCCTTAAAACGGCTGAAAAAGCACCGTCAGGAAAGCTGTATGGAACAACTGCCGGAACAACCGGAATGCTGTTCCGATGAACAGTTTCTGGATCAGCTCTGCTTACAGTGGGAATACCAGACCCTGCTGGAAGGGCTGAAGCAGTTGGAACAGCCTTATCGGGAGGTGCTGTACTACCGGTTCGGCATGGAGCTCACCCCCACCGAAATTGCCAACCTGCTGGAGCGGAAGCTCCCCACGGTGAAAAAGCAGATCACCCGAGGCAAGCAAAAACTATTAGACTGGGCCAAAGCCAATCAAATGAAATAAGAGGGAGAAATTATGACCAGAGAAGAACTTCGCCGGGCCTTTCGTCAAGCCCAGCAGGAAGAATTTTCCGCGATACCGGAGCAGCCCATGCTTTCCCCTTCGTCCGGATTGGAAAAGAGAATCGCGCGGAAATTGGGACTGGCTCCCCGCCGCATTTCCAGAAGGATGCGGGCAGTGGTGCTGCTGTTGGTGGCAGTGCTGCTGGTGATGGGATCCTGCACGGTATACCAAGCTGTCACCAATGGGGCTTACATTAAATTCACCGGCATCTACACCGATTATCAAACCGATCTGCCGGAATATCATTATCGCGTGCGGGGATACTATGAGGAAGCATCTCCAGTTCCCCATTACCAATTCCCCGAACCGGAAGGATTCATCCATCTCTACGATGGTTCCTTAGAGCCGGAACTATCTCTGGAACACTTCGACCAATGGTATAATCCGGATACCGGAGATATCCTCAACTTCACCCAGCAGGGGTCGTATCTCAGCCTGCTGCTAGAAACTCCCTTTGAGTTGAAATCCATCGAGCAGAACGGTGTTACCATTTTTTATGGTTCTTCCGGCGAAAAAGGATATGCTTTTTGGCTCAACGGCGGTTCCGCCTTTACCATTGAATATTGGGGCAATGTGTCAGAAGACCAGCTTTTGGAATGGGTGGACGGCATGAAATACACCCCCTATTCCCGAGAATTGGATTTAAACACAGTTTCTTCGGACTATTATTGCTATTTAGATGACTATTACGACCCAAATCAAAATGATATGGTGTCCATTGGAAAACGATTTTATTATCACCTTTGGGACGAAATATACGATTTGATGGAAGAAGAAGAAACTGGAAGACAGGAAAACATCGACTACAATTTTGCCTCACCACCGGAAGGGTTTACCTTAATGAAAACGGAAAACAACGAATACATCGGGAAATTAGAGAGTGGACATTTTGCCAGCAACGGCGCCACCTACACCTACGAAGACGCAGAAGGAGTTCAGTTGATTTTGGATCAAGGCATTCTTTGCCCTTTGCCGGACCAAAACGGTAGTTTTTGGTATGGAATCACCAGCAGCCAGCCTATGGAAAACGTGGAGGTTGCCGACATGGAAGGATTGTATTCCCAAGAGGATAGATATAGTCAGCTTTACTGGCGTTACGGCGGACGGTTGATGTGGATCTATTACTACGGCGACATCTCCAAAGAAGACCTGATTGCCATGGCCGAAACCGTGGACTACGAAAACGGAATTCCCGCACTCCCTGCCCCGGAAGAAGAATCCGGCTCCGCCACCTGACACACTGCTTCTCACCTTTTATGCGGTGTATGCCCTGTTTCCTCCTAAATCAGTGGGCGGAAGCCAAAAAGAAAAGAGCTAAGAAACTCCTATTTGGAATCTCTTGGCTCTTTTTTACGTTTTGTATTAAATTTTCATGGCGCCGGACATCACACAGACCCCTTCCGCTCCGGCCTGGATGGCCAAAGGTGCATTTTCCGGAGTTATCCCGCCAATGGCGTACACCGGGATGGTCACCGCCTGACATACCTGCTGCAAGAACTCCAACCCTCTGGGGGGAAGGCCGGGCTTGCAATCGGTGGAAAAAATGTGCCCGGCCATCAAAAAATCAGCGCCAAGCTGTTGGGCCCGGACTGCTTCCTCCACCGAGTGTACCGAGATGCCCAGCCGCTGGGTTCCTCTGGGACGGCCATACTCTAAAAGCAGGCGAAAGGAAAATTGCAGCCAAGGATGACCCAACTGTTCCCCTGCCCGGGGAAATCCATTGAGGTAACAGGACACCCCCGCCGCCTGACAGAGGGAAATCACCTGTTTTGCTAAAACTGCGTAGTCTTCCCAACTAAGATCCTTTTCCCGGAGAATCAGTCCCACAGGCTTTTGCTTGAGTACCCGGTCAATCTGCTCCAGAAAGGGACGGGTGCAGAGCTTGCGGTAGGTGACGGCGATGGTATTACAGGTAAACATAATCGTTCATCACCGGCTGCAATCCCTGAGAACGGATGCCTTCCAACACCTGGTCCACATTCCGGGTATCGCTGATCTCGAACTGGTCGTCCCCTTCTTCTTCCCCGGCGTGACTGCCGATGCCGGTGCTCACTCCGGCGGAAATCTTGGTGGCCGCCAGACCGATGACATGATCCCGGAACCGGGCGCATTCCCGGGTGGAAATAGTCATTCCCGCAAAGGGCATA
Organism: Candidatus Egerieicola pullicola; assembly: GCA_018712465.1. GTDB lineage: Bacteria > Bacillota > Clostridia > Oscillospirales > Ruminococcaceae > Egerieicola > Egerieicola pullicola. The sequence goes on from DVGY01000151.1 coordinate 14,972, forward strand.
AACAACCGGTAGGCGGTCATCACCTGCAAAAGCTGAGGTTCGTGGACGTCTTTGGGGTTGATCTTATCGTTGTTGATAATGGGACGCAGACGGGGGCAGGAGAAGGAAATCTCTGCATGGGGATACTTGCGCTGGATCAACCAGGCGTGCATCCCGGTGGCAAACGCGTCCTTGCGGAAGTCGTCCAACCCCAGCAGGGCGGCAAAGGCCACACCCCGCATTCCGCCCATGAGGGCCCGTTCCTGGGCGTTGACCCGGTAGGGGAACACCCGCTTGTGGCCGCCCAGATGGAGCTTGCTGTACTTTTCCGGGTTGTAGGTTTCCTGGAACACCGTGACGTAGTCCGCCCCAGCTTCCCGGAGTTTGCGGTACTCATCACTGTTCATGGGGTAAACCTCCACCCCTACCATCTTGAAGTACTCCCGGGCAATGCGGCAGGCGTCGGCAATGTAGTCCACATCACTCATTTTCCGGCTTTCCCCGGTGAGGATCAATATTTCTTCCAGACCGGTTTGGGCAATGGCTTCCATTTCTTTGCGGATGCCGTCCATGTCCAGCTTGGCGCGACGGATCTTATTGTGGCAGTTAAAGCCGCAATAGACGCAGTAATTCTCACAGTAGTTGGAGATATAGAGGGGGGTAAAAACATACACTGAATTGCCGAAATGCTTCCGGGTTTCCAGTTGCGCTTTTTGGGCCATCTCTTCCAAAAAGGGAGCGGCAGCCGGGCTCAGCAGGGCAGCGAAGTCTTCCGGGGTGCGGTGATCTGCATCCAGCGCCCGGCGGACGTCGGCGGCGGTGTAGCGGTTATAGTCGTATTCCTCCCGGCGGCGGAGCACTTCATCCAAAATGGTGGAGTCAATCTGCTCCATCTCCGGGGCATATTCCATGGGATCCCAGTCTTGTGTAATTCTCGTCATGCCGGTTCCCTCCTTAATCCTGCAAAAATCCGGTGAGGGGGCTGGAAGCACTGGCGGTCTGACGCACCCGGCCCAAACCAGACAGGTAAGCAGCCCGGCCGGCTTCAATGGCCTTGCGGAAAGCGCCGGCCATGGCGGGAATGTCCCCGGCGGTGGCAATGGCGGTGTTGGCCATGACAGCAGCGGCGCCCATTTCCATCACTTCGCAGGCCTGGCTGGGACGGCCGATGCCGGCGTCTACGATCACCGGCAGGTCAATTTCCTCCACCAGAATCTGAATGAATTCTTTGGTGCACAGTCCCTTATTGGAACCGATAGGTGCAGCCAAAGGCATGACAGCGGCGGCGCCGGCATTCACCAGATCCCGGGCCACATTCAAATCCGGATACATATAGGGCATCACCACAAAACCTTCCTTGGCCAAAATCTCGGTGGCCTTAATGGTTTCGTAGTTGTCCGGCAGCAGGTACTTGGACTCGTGAATCACTTCGATTTTCACAAAGTCCCCGCAGCCCATTTCCCGGGCCAGCCGGGCAATCCGCACTGCTTCTTCCGCATTCCGAGCGCCGCTGGTGTTGGGCAGCAGAGTGACACCTTTGGGGATGTAGTCCAAAATGTTTTCAGTGTCTCCGGTATTGGCCCGACGGAGAGCCAAGGTGATGATCTGGGCACCGGCATCCTCCACCGCTGCTTTGATGAGATTCAAATCGTATTTTCCGGAGCCAAGAATAAACCGGGAGGTAAATTCATGGCCGCCTAATTTCCAGGTATCCTGCATGATTGTTCTTCCTTTCTAATGGTAAATCAAATAACTCAGGGAGTTTCTTCTCCCAAAATCAACCGCACCACCAGGTTAGCCTGATGGCCGGCGCAAACACTGACCCGTGGGGCCATCAATCCTCGGAAGGGAGCCAGATCGGTGGTTTCGTCCCCGCAGAGGTAAAGCCGCCGGGCCGCTTTCCGGCTGTGGATGTCGTTGGCGCTGCCGTAGCCCGCCATGCCGGAGCCGGAAATCACTACCGTATCGGGACACTGTTCCAACACGGTGCTGACCAGCATGGCTTTTTGTTCCGGCTGATCAAAGGCTTCGCAGAGGATGGGGTCGTCCCGAAACAATTCCCCTGCATTTTCCTCGGTGACCCGCACCGTTTGGGGCAACAGGGTCAGGTAGGGGTTGATCTGCCGCAGCAGATCGCAGAGAGCTTTGGTCTTTTCCTGCCCCAGCTGGGGGAGGAAATACTGCTGGCGGTTCAGGTTGGTGAGATCCACCACATCAAAATCCACCAGGTGCAGCGTCCCTACTCCGGTGCGGGCCAGCATCACCGCAATGTGACTTCCCAAGCCTCCCAAACCGGCAATTCCCACCCGGGCATTGGCCAATTTTTGGCGGATCTCCGGAGAGAAGCGTTGGTCCATGGCAGCTTGGATCTGTTCTTTTGTGATGGTTGGAGCATCAGCCGCCTCCCACAAAACGAACCACCTCCAGCTTATCCCCTTTTTCCAAGGGGGTTGCTTCATATTGTGCCCGAGGAACGATTTCCCCGTTCTTTTCTACCGCCACCCGTTTAGGATCAAATCCCATCTGGGTGAGCTGTTCCAATACGTTGGCGCAACCGGTTTTGGTCTCTCCATTTACCGTTACCGTCATCCTCTTCACCTCCCAATGAGCAACAAAAAAAGAGTGCACGAAAGCTTACACCCGCGGTGGTGTACCCCTTCGTGCACTCTGCACTCTAAGAGACAGTATACCTGCTCCTTTGCTTTTTGTCAAGTGGTTTGTTGCTGGGCCTGTTTTTCCTTCAAAGCCGCTAAAATGCTCTGCTGCGTAAATGACAGCCCCAAACCGGTATCAATGGTCAGATGATAATTGGCAGCCGCTCCCCAAACACCGTGAGTGTAGTAACGGTAGTGCTCCCGACGCCGGCGGTCCTCCCGCTGGAGTTTTTCTTCTGCCTGCTGCAAGGAAATCCCTTCCCGCTGGGCAACCCGCTGAGCCCGAACATCCGGTTGTCCGTGCAGAAACACCCGCAGGCAGTTGGGATCCTCCCGAAGCACAAAATCTCCACAACGCCCCACAATCACGCAGTTGCCCTTGGCGGCAAATTCCCGGATGGCCTGGGATTCTGCCTGGTAAATCCGATCCTGAGGAACTGCTTTTTGTCCGCCGTAACCTTCCATGGAGTGGAGCAGGTCAAACAGCAAACTGCCGGTCATTCCTTCTTCCTTTTCCTCCACAAACTCTTCCGGTAAGCCGGTAGTTCCGGCGGCAGAACGGATTAAGTCGCTGTCGTAGTACGCCCAACCCAGCTGCTCCGCCAGCTCTTTGCCGATCTCCCGGCCGCCGCAGCCGTATTGCCGCTCTATGGTAATGCACCAAATGTCTTCTTTCTTTTCCGCACTGATTTCGGCCTGCACCGAAGGATACAGCTTGCCGGGAAGAAACCGCAGCCACCGTCCCAGCAGCCGGGCAATAAAGCCTACTAAAAGAGCTGCCACAATGGTGCCCTCCCGCACTCCTTGCAGACCGTGGAAAAAGAACAGAGACATAACGCCGGCGATCACGGTCATAGAAGCGTCAAAGCAGATTTTGGTGATGCCGAAGTCAGTATGCCAGGTCGCCACAATGGAGCGGACAAAGGATTCTCCCGGCAGCATCACCACATCCGC
>DVGY01000152.1 GCA_018712465.1 Candidatus Egerieicola pullicola
ATGGCGGTGCTGTTGGCGGCGCTGGGGATTCTCTTGGGAATGGTGCTGAGTTCTGACCAGCAGCAAAACCAACCGGTGGCGGTGGACACAGAATCGGGTTCAGAAGAAGTTTCCTCCAATGTTTCTCGAGCAAGCAAATTTCCGCCGGTGACTTATGTTTCTCGACCGGAGAACCATGCGCCGCAGCAACCACCGAAGCCGCTTATGCCGGATAATTTTGAATTGGATTGTCCTCCTCCTACAGAGGATCAGTTATATCCCGGCGCCACGGAAGAAGTGGACTATCTGACCTACGCACAGCCGGCTTTGTCCATGAACGACACAGAATTTTTTAATGGCGACAATCCTATTTATGTTTCTTACACTGTTCCCTTATGGGAAGATCTCCCGGTAGATGAGCATGACGCCGAATTGATTTCCATCCAAGAAGCGTTGGAAGCAGATAATTTAATTTTTTGGTGGCAATATGAAGTTTTTATGTGGGGCTATCTTCAAATGGACAGTCCGGTGCAGTATTACCGGGTGAAGGATTATGAACCAGTGACGGTGATAGGTATTACTATTCGCCGAGATAGCGAGATTCCCCGCTGGTTTGCTATCCGGGATAGGGTCATCCAATCGGTCGTTTTATAAAGAAAACGGTGAGCAGGAGTTCGGCGCCCCACCTCATTTCAATGGGAAAAGTAGTCGATACAACTGAAAATTTAGCGCTTTTCCACAAAAATAAAAGATGATATTTTGCTTGACATATGCAAAAGAATGGTGTATGGTTAAAGCAGAAGTAACGTGTGAAAAACGGCGGAAGGGATGATAATCCCAAGCACCAATTCCGCAAAAGGGGAGACAAAAGAAAAAATCATCAGCTTTCCCCCGATTTACCGTCGGGGGAGGATACCATAGCCTGTTTTGAGCAGAGGGCGGGTCCATAGTAGGAACAGAGCCGGCGGGGGAAATCGACCCTTGCCGGCTTTTTTCAACTTTGGCAGAAAGTTTTAAAAACATTGTCTCCTTTTTTCTGGTCTACGGATTGAATCAATCAAGAAGGTTTTTTCTGCGAATCAAGAAGGTGATCTTATGACAAAGACAAAGTGCAACAAAAGCAAATGGTGGGCAGTTCTTTTGGGAATCGTGGCCGTGGCAGCTATGGGTGTCACTTTTTGGCTGGTGCTTTCTCCCAAGCAGGAATCGGCAGTCATGGAATTGGTGGAGGAACAGGATCCTGCTTTGGCGCCGGGCAACACTAGTTACCTGATCGCCGGGGGCTTAGATCACAGTGCCAGCCTGCCCACCCCCATGCCTTACTACGGGTTTTCCATGCCGGAGGGGTACACCCACACCTGCAACGGGGAAGAATCCGCCAACCGGCTCTCCAAGAGTTACACCGACCAGTATCGTTCTCCCCAGGGAGGCAGCCTTACCTTGCATCAGCAGCCCGCTTACTACGACTGGAACCGCAGCGGGACCGGCACCTTCCGGGAAATGCAGTTTGGGGGCACCAAGGTGGTTTGCCGGATGGCGGAAAACAGCTCCAGCGCCTATTGGATTTACTACAACAGTGTGTTGGAGTTGACCGCTGATTGGGCCATGGACGAAAACCAGTTGCTGGAACTGGTAAGCCGGATGGACTACGATGCCAACCGTCAGCCCATCTATTCCGATTTGGTTTTCCGACAGGAAGATGGAACCTATTTCCTCGCCGGGAATCCTCAGTTGCCGGACCAGTTGGGGTATTACGATTTTCCCCAGCCGCCTCAAGGCTTTTCCGCCTATCTCTCCAATGAGGAGTCCGGCGACGGAAATTACCGCTACTACAGCGCCTTTTCTACCGCCAACGGTGACGCGGATCAACTGGAGGTCCATACCTATTCCAGCGGAACAGCACTGTTTGCTCAAAAGGACAATTCAGAACCTGCTTCTTCCCACACGGTGCAGCAGGTGACAATCAACGGAAAGGAAGGGCTGTTTTACCAGTCCGGCAACTACACCGAAGCGGTGTGGCTGGAAGGGGACGTGGCTGTGGGGCTGTCGTACACCGCCTACACCAATGCCGGTACTTTGGAACGACTGGAAGAATACGCCCAAAGTTTAGAACGCTGCCGTCCGGTGCCGGGCAGCTAAGGAGGAAATCACAGGATGAAGTGGAAAGCGTGGAGCAAAAAGAGAAAAATCCTATTTGTTGGTGTTTTGGCGGCGGTAGTGGTGCTGGCAGCCGGGACGGCAGTGTGGCTGCTGTGGGGACAGGAAAAACCGCCTCAGCGGTACCTGCTGGACATCAGTGCGTATGCCAATGGCAGTCAGACGGTATACGTGGTGCAGAACGGCTTGCAGGAACAGAGCATCCCTTTGGCCCGGTACTCCATTTCCCATGTGCCGGAAGGCTTTCACCAGCTTTATGATTCCGCTCCTGTGGCCAACCGATATTCCCTCCGGTACACCGACGCATTTTATAACCAGTCCGGGACAGCGGTGACCTTGTATCAGATTCCCGCTTTGCAGAATGAACAGGTCTGGTTTCCAGAACCAGTCGATCAGGTGGAATTTGCCGGGATAGAGGTGTGGTATGCCTCGGCTTCCGAACAGACGACGGCGGCTTGGCTTTGTGGGGACACTCTGTTTACCCTCAACGCTGAGCCCAGTCTGTCCATGGAGGAGATGCTGGAATGGGTGAATGGGGTGGACTACTCCGCTGCCCAGATGCCGCAGGTCCGTCCTTTGGAATTTGTGGAGGGCGGAGACATTGTGTTCCAGCGAAACGGCATGGACCAATACGTATCCCGGCCCTGGCAGATTGGGGGAGATCCGGATCTGCCCCAACGGCTGGACTACTACCGCTTTCCCCAAACCCCGGAGGGATTTACACCGGCGGAAGGAGAGGTCAGTCAGCAATATTGGCCCTTGGATTTCTTGCAGCCGGAGGGCGTGGACACTGGGACCCGGAAGGATTGGCTGCAAAGCTATTCCAACCAGGAGGGGGATACTTTGACCCTGGTGAACTGCATCCTGGATCGGGAGAACAACTATATTTTTCAACAGAACTATGCTCCTCAAACCGAAAACACCGACGGCGCCGGCGGCAGCTATTTTGGCGTCAGCCCTCAGCCTCAGGACGTGGAGACAGTTACCGTCAACGGGATGGAGGGCCGGTTGTATTCCGGTGAGGGCTATTCCGAGTTGGTGCTGTTGGGGGATGCTGTCTATTTGGATGTGATATACGTGGGGGACATCTCCGCCCGGGATTTTTTAGAACTGGCTCAAGGCATTGGCCGGTAAGGAGGGAAAACCATGACCCGAAGAAAAGAACAGCTCTGGTCTTTGATTCCCTTGGCAGCGATCCTGCTGCTGGGGGCGGGGGTGTTGTTTTTGTGTCAGCAGATTACCCCCACGCCTGCTCAGGAGGTCCAGCCTCGAATCAGCTTAGAGCAGGTCAATGGGGAGGATGCCATCCCGGAATTTGTGGTGAAAAACGGCCCGCAGCAACGGGACCAGACTCCCTTGGCCCGGTATCCGGTAACCTCCTTGGAGGGTTATGACCATACTACCAATTCCGCCCTTACCGCTAATCGGGAATCCGATTCTTACACCGACTGCTTTTTGGGACAGGGGGTCAAAGTGACCTTGACCCAGCGTCCGGTGGCCAATCAGGAGCGGGTCACGTTTCCTGTGAAAGTGACTCCGGTGCAGGCGGTGTTGGGCAGATTGGAGTTGTTTTGCTACATCACCGACCAACAATCCGGGGCTTATTGGGTGTACAATGACCGGCTGTTCCAGCTCACCGTTTCCGGACGAATGGAGCCGGAGCAGATGAAGGACTGGGCCGGCCAACTGGATTACAGTCATCCTGCGGTACCGGAAACTTCTCCTTTAACCTTCCTTCCCAGCTACCAAAAAACCACTGTGGGAGCAGGGGGCACAGCGGAAGATTCCGATGGTTGGAAGCTGGGGGGAAATCCCAATCCGGATCCTGCTCATCGAAGTTTCCGACTCTCTCATTTGCCGGAAGGGTTTTCCTCTCCGGAAACAGGTCTCCAGGGACAGGGCCGGTATCTAGATCAATGGGAGTATCAAAATGCCCGGGGAGATCGGATTTTGCTGCATAATTTGCAGGTAACAGGCTATACAAATTGTAATATTTTCTCAGAAATCCCCGAATCGGATTATAATAACCCGGATTTGGTGCAGTCCGTTACAGTAAATGGGCGTCAGGCACGGCTGTACTGTACCTCGGAGTACGCTGAACTGGTGGTGCTGGGAGCGGATGTAGCGGGACAGCTGATCTACCAAGGAGAAATTACGCCCCAAGCCATGCTGGAACTGGGAGAAGCGTTGATTTTAGAGTGACAAGGAAAATTCCTTGACAGTGTTTCAGGGGCTGGCAACAAAACATAACTGCGATGAAAAGCAAGAGGTGAAAAAAATGACCATCCAAACCTCCCCGTTGCGGGAACAGATTCTTCAAAAACGCAAAAAACGAAACCGCAAGATCCTGCTCTTTCTGTTGATGGGGGCGGTGTTTTTGGCGGCGGTTATTACTGCTGTGGTGCTGCTGGTCAATCAGCCGAAACCGGAACAGCAACCCACCGGACCTTGGCTGAAGGAGATTCGGCCGACCCAGGCAGGCGGGGCCTATTCCTACCAGGTTACCGGGGGAATCACCGCGGAACAAGCTCAGTGCCCTTTGCCCTGCTATACCTTTATCCCACCGGCAGGATACACCCAGGTGCTGAATGCGCAGGAGGATGCCAACGCCCTGAGCTACCACTATACCGATCTGTACTCCACTCTGGGGAAGGAGGATTTTGTTCGGTGGGATTGCGAAAACTTTGCCTCCATTTGGGGAGAGGACTATCAGCATTGGGTTGAGTTCGGCAATGTTCGGTCGGAAGAGGTCCAGGAAGATCGCATCCGCTTTGAGCAGCAGTTTGCCATGGACGGAGTGACGGTGGACTTTGAAGCGGGAGTGACACCCACTCGATGGAAGCTGGGGGACAGCACCCTCTATTACGGCAGCAATGGGGAGATCACCCAGATCGTTTGGATCTATGAAAACTCCCTGTTAAGCTTGACTACCACCCAGATTTTGGATCAGGGAGCGGTGTTGGATTGGGTAACCAACCAGATGGATTACACCCAAGCTCAGCCTATTTACACCTCCTCGTTGACCTTGGTCCGGGGAGAGAGTTTTCAGGAGTACAACGCCCGAAATCCGGGGGGAGAGGGATATTACATTCAATCTTTCCGTGCAGAGGGGAATCCTAAGCTGCCGGAGGACATCGCCCCCTACGATTTTGCCGTGCCCCCGGAAGGATTTTCCCAAACCACCCAGTCCGGCAGCGAGGAGGAGGTATTTCGCACTCCTGACGCTTTGAAGGGCTACACCACCCGTTATCGGGGGGAAAACGGCCGGATTCAGATTTACAACCACGCCGGTTCCACCCCGGTACTGGGGTTGGACAGCATGGCCATCCAAGGTGAATCCTTTAACGGGGTTGCCTACCAGCCGGTGGAGGATGTGACGGTAAACGGACAGCCCGGGTTTTACTATCAGGACGGCAACACCTCCAAGCTGGCCTGGATCACCGACTACCTGACGGTGGAGCTGTACTACGAAGGACAGATTACCAAAGAAGAATTGTTGGCCTTAGGGGAAAGTTTGGTCCCTAAACCGACTGAGGCACAGCCCGATGAAGCGGGACAATAAGGAGATTGCCCCGGATTAGGAAAGGAGGGGTCTGCCATGACCAAGAAAAAGAAAAAACTGCTTTGGATTTTGATTTCAGTTGGGGTGGTGGTGATTGCCGCCGGGGTGGCGCTGATTTTTTGGCTCACTCGGGAGGAGGAGCTCCAAGCCTTTTTGTTGGATGTGAGCGCCTACGACAACGTCACCAATTCGGTATTGAAGGTGAACAACCCCGGCGCCGATTCGGAGGGCCCCACGCCGCTGCCTAGATACCCTGCTTCCGCCCCGGAGGGGTATGAGCAGCTCCGGGACTCCGCCGACTTTGCCAACCGGTATTCCACCAGTTATCAGGATGTGTACTGCCGGGAAAACCAGATGGTGTACTTGTCCCAGTCCTACGCTCGGGACCAGCAGCAGGTGGATTTGTTGACCTATGCTCACTTTGAGACGGTGCAGTTTGGAGGCCGGGAGGTATTTTGCTACACCGAGGATGAGTATTCCGGGGCGGTGTGGCTGGACGGGGATCATTTGATGGAGCTTTTGGTGTACGGCACCATGGAGCGGGACGACCTGCTGGCCTGGGTGGCGGGGGTGGACAACCAAAATCCGGTGGAGCCTGCGACCCGTCCCCTGGAATTTGTTCCCGGCTACCGCATTCAGGCGGGGACCTATGAGGACGGCACCCCCCGGTGGGAAATGGAGTTTACCTCCATCGCCGGAAATCCCGCCCCCTCCGATAATCCAACCCAACGTGTCTTCTCACAGGCGCCGGAAGGATTTACCCTTCAAGAGGAGATGCAGGATAGCTGGGAAGGCCAGTATTTCGGCTGGGAGTATCAGGACACCGGCGGCAACCGGTTGACCCTGGAAAACTGGACCTTTTCGGATTACAACCCTGTTCACACCATCAGCATCTGGTGGAGCAACGACGACGATAACTGGGAAAATACCAGTCCGGTGACGGTAAACGGCCGGGAAGGGCGGCTGTACCATCAGGAGGATGCCAGCGAATTGGTTTGGCTGGAAGAGGACTATGTGGTCCATTTGACCTATGAAGGCAGCGCCACTCCGGAGCAGATGGTGGCCTGGGGAGAACAGACCATGCTCCAGCCCCGGTAGCAGCAGTTTCAGCCAACCGAAAAAGAGAATTGATTTTTACCCGGCTCATTTTTTCCTTTCAAGATTTTTTGTGAAATCCTTCTCCTTTTTTCTTTTTGTGAGAAATGTGCAAATATTTTCCGGAATAAAGATGGAAATAAGAGATTTTGCTGTTTTCCCCCTTGAAAAACCAAGCCTGTTAGTGTACAATAAAAGCATACCGATTTTCCCTTTGAGGGGAAAACGCAAATGCGAGAAACGGAGGAATCTAGCATGGCGATTACACTCAACGATAAGCATCTGGCGGGCTTTGTACGCCCCCATGAGCTGGACGGGATGGCCTCCCTGGTGAAGGCCGCCCATGAAATGCTTCACAATAAGACCGGCCTGGGCAACGACTTTTTGGGCTGGGTGGAGCTTCCCACCAATTATGACAAAGAAGAGTTCGCTCGGATCCAAAAGGCGGCGGAGAAGATTAAAAAGGACTCCGACGTTCTGGTGGTCATTGGCATCGGCGGCTCCTACCTGGGTGCTCGTGCCGTTATCGAGGCGCTGAAGAGCCCGTTGTACAACAACCTGCCCAAGGACACCCCGGACATTTACTTTGTGGGCTGCAACATCAACCCCACCTACTTAAACCAGATCCTCACCATCTGTGAAGGCAAGGACATCTCGGTGAATATCATCTCCAAGAGCGGTACCACCACCGAACCCGCTCTGGCGTTCCGGGTATTCAAGAAGCTGTTGGAGGACAAATACGGCAAGGAAGGCGCCAAAGAGCGGATCTACGCCACCACCGATAAAGCCAAGGGAACCTTAAAGGGCCTGGCTGACCGGGAAGGCTATGAAACCTTTGTAGTGCCCGACGACGTAGGCGGACGGTTTAGCGTGCTCACCGCTGTGGGTCTTTTGCCCATCGCCTGTGCCGGTATCGACATTGAAGCTTTGATGGCTGGCGCACGTCAGGCTCAAAACGAGTTGTGCGACACCGATCTGTCCAAGAATGACTGCTACAAGTATGCGGCTTACCGGAATATCCTGCTGCAAAAGGGCAAGAAGGTGGAGATGCTCATCTCTTACGATCCTGCCTTTGCCATGATGAACGAATGGTTCAAGCAGTTGTTCGGTGAAAGTGAAGGCAAGGATCAGAAGGGCATTTACCCCTCCAGCGCCATCTTCTCCACCGACCTGCACAGCCTGGGCCAGTTTATCCAGGACGGCAGCCGGATTATGTTTGAGACTGTGGTGAATATCCACAAGCCTCAAAAGGACTTCTTTGTAGAGGATGACCCGGAAAACCTGGACGGCTTGAATTTCCTGTCCAACCAGAATATGAGTGTAGTCAACGAGAACGCTTTCAAGGGTACCGTGATTGCTCACACCGAAGGCGGCACCCCCAATATGATTCTGGAAATGCCCGAATTGGACGAAACCAACCTGGGCTATCTCATCTACTTCTTTGAAAAGGCCTGCGGCATCTCCGGCTATCTGCTGGGCGTGAATCCCTTCAATCAGCCCGGCGTGGAGAGCTACAAGAAAAATATGTTTGCCCTGCTGGGCAAACCGGGTTACGAAAGCGAGAAGGCCGCTCTGCTGGCTAAGCTGGGCGAGTAACCCAACACCCCTTTCCACCGGCAAAACGGCAAGCGGCGTCCGGAGGAGAGAGACCTACCCCGCTTGAGATTGGAGCGACAGTTATGATTAAGTTGATCGTAGGGAGCAAAGGCTCCGGCAAAACCAAGACCCTCATTTCCATGTGCAATGACGCAGTGAAAAACACCGACGGCTGCGTAGTGTGCATCGAGAAGGCCATGAGCCTGCAATTCTCTATCGTGCCCCAAGTGCGGCTGATCCATGCCGACGCTTACAGCATCAGCGGTTACGATGAATTCTACGGATTCATCTCCGGCGTGCTGGCGGGCAACTACGACATCAAGGACATCTTCGTGGACGGCATCCTGCGCATCGGCAACCGGGACCTGGACGGCCTGGGCGTGCTGCTGGATCGGATCCAGGCATTGGTCAAGGACGAAGTCACCGTAGTGGTTACCGTGTCCACCGATGTGGAAAATCTCCCTGCCAGCGTCAGCAAGTACCTGGACTAATTAAAAATCACAAAAACAAAGCGGAGTGGGAAACCACTCCGTTTTTTCTATGGATTCAGTTCCGCCATGCCGGATAGTCCAAGGCGGTGTGGATGGTATTCCGGACGCCATCCAAATAACAGGATCGGACACAGTAATATTCCGTTTCTTCCCCAGTTTGCAGGGTGAGCTGGAAGTTGGTCCAGTTGTGGATTTTGACCAGCACTTGGCTGCCGTCCAGATAGGTCAGCCGCAGAATCGTGGGAGTGCCGGTGTCCGCTTCTAGGTCCGGCTGAGGCTGAATTGTGGCCCGGATTCCAGCCAGCTGTGTTACCACTTCTTCCAGGTGGGGAGAGGACAGGGAGGTGAAGCTGGGGGGATACAGATTTTGATTCTCCACTTCCAGTCGGGCAAGTTGATTGGCTTGCAGATTCCCTAAGGGAGAGAGAATTTCTTGAGCCTGGGTATCAGTGAGCTGGAGAGATACGATCTGGTCGGCAGGAAAGACATAGGTGTACCGGTCCACCCTGCCGGCAAAGTCCAGTAATTCTTGTTGGGGAAGTTCTCCGGTAAAGGTGAGGATGGCAGCTTGATTGGCGGTGAGCTGGTCCACGTCCAGTGAATTGCCCCGGGCATCCAAGCAGGTCAATCCCTCCAATGGGATTTGAAAATAGAAGTCGATAACATGGTGCTGACACAGCTGAAGGTTTTCTCCATCTTCCGAGAGGATTTTCAGGTTAGAGGCGATGGAGACGGTTTCCTCTTGGTTGGCTATGTCAGGATTGACATCCGAAGGACCGTCGATGGTAGAAATGGAACCGGTGGTGATTTGGGGATGGACGTCTCCGGGGCTCACGATTTGGCCGTGGTTAAAGCAGCCGGTAAAGGTGGTGAGCAAGGCCACGGACAACAGCAGAGGGAGAATTCGTTTTGCTTTCATTCAGAGCCCTCCTTTCGAATTCGTTACAGCCGCACGTTATTATATCCAAACAGATGGTTCGTCAACAGCTCCAAGTCATCCAGATAGACGGAGCGGATACAGTAATAGTTGGTTCCCTGCTCTGATTCCACTGATAGGTTGTAGCCGTCCCCTCCGAATAAAAGGGTAAGGATGCTGCCGTCGGTGAGAGTCAGGGTGATGCCGTAGCCGCCGGCAATGAAATCTTCTCCCGGCTGGGTTTGGACGGTGGCTTGGATGCCCTGGAGGTATCCTACAATTTTGTCCAGATCTTGTTCTCCCAAAGGTTGGGAATTGCCTTGAAATAGCTCCCCGCTGGCTACCTGAGCACGGGTAAGGGTTTCAAAGGGAGCGGCTTCCGGACGGGGTTCCCCGGTGAGCCGGACGGACAGGTCGTTTTCTCCTAGGCAGGTCACCCGATAGGTAAAGACGTTGCGGTCCCATTCCTGTTCAGCTGTTTCCAGAGCGGGCTGCCCCAGCTCTTTGTTCAGTTCTACCGTCACCGGAGTGCGATAGGTGAATTGTTCTACGCTGACCGGATTGCCTTGGGCGTCCTGCCAAAAGGAACTGTCGGTGTCGGGAACAACGAGCTCATAGCGGTACAGATTGTTGGGATCGTCGCTTTGCTCCATCAATTCCAGGGTAGTGCCACGGACGTCCATCACCACCACATTGGTCAAGGTCGTGATTCCGTTTTCGTCGGTGACGGCAGAGGGAGAAGGCTGGATGGATTCTTCTGCCGGGGCGGAACAGCCGGAGAGGGAAGCCGTCAACAGAACTGCACTGAGTAGCAGGGAAACTGTGGATTTTGCTTTCATGGTAGGCACCTTCTTTCTAGAGGAGTGGCGAAGTAGAATGACCTCTTTTTCTTTTAGTATAGCAAAAGATTGCGGTTCTTTCTATTGGAGGTTTTCACAAGAAAAATAGTAAAAATTGTCATATCTTACAAAGGATATTCACTGGACCGGAATCATATCCCAAACAGGTGTAACCCATCCGCCTTTCTATCAAATAAGTGGGAAAAGGGGGTGGATCCGTTACACTAAATTGCGAAAAAAGGTAAAAAAAGAGCGTGCAAAATGCACGCTCTGAGAAGATGGAATTAGACGCGTTCAATCATTTCCCCAATGGTGATTTCCGGGTCTTCCACGGCGGTGAACAGAATCCGCATAAGGTAGTAGTACAGTTTCTGAATGTCCTCTTTGCTGTACAGCGCAGATTGATACCGGAAGTAGAAGTCCATGCCGATGCCCAAGGGACGGTGCATTACCGTCAGGTAAATGGGCAGCACTTCGGTGCCGGCGTCGTACCAGGTAAAGCGGTAGTCGATGTGGTTGAGGCGGTCATCGCTGAGCCGCATGGGGAAGGGCTGGTAGGTCAAAGAAATGCTCTGGTACCAGGAGTTGGCGGGAGCGCCCCACTTTTCCTGAAGCATCTGATCCACCTTTAGGGAATCAAAATCCTTGTGGCGGAAAATCCGGCTTTGCAGGGCGGCGATTTTCCGTACGCCTTCCAGGAAGGTGATGTTCGGCTCCATAATGGTGCGGCAGGGGAAGACGTGGATCCGGCTGCCTCCGGCTTTCCGGTCCAGCTTGGAGGTTCGGCGGGAGACGTAGCAGCGCAGGCTGATGTCCTTTTGGCCGTCGCATTGTTTGGAAAGATAGGTCCGCAGCCCCATAAGCAGCAGGTTGTTTAAAGAAATGCCCTGTTCCTGACAGAATTCCAGCAGCCGTTCCGAGGGGTTGGGTTCCAGTACATAGGTGTCCTGGCCCACGCTCTGGTCTTTTTCTTCCTGGTAGGCCCAGCGCTTGCCGGGAGCAGTGTAGCCGGTGCCCCGGATGTCGCTGTACAGAGGTTCGCCGTCGGCCTCCACCATCTTTTCCCAGAAAGCCAGATCCTTGGCCAAACGCTTGGGATCCTTGGCGCGCTCCAGATCGTTGAGCAGAGAAGCCAGATAGGAGGTGCGTTCCGGGGGCTGGGGAGTACCCAGCACTTTGGAAGCGTACAGCTCCACAATGTCGCAAACCAGAACGATCATGGCGCAGGAATCGCAGATGGTGTGGTCGGTATGAACGTAAATGCCGTTCCAGCCTCCGGGCATGGCCACGGTGACGATTTCACACAGCGGGGCGTCCCAGCGGGTGGGGAAGGGCTGGCGGCTCCACTCCCGGAGAATGCCGTCTGCTTCTTCCCAGCTTTTCTGGGAAAAGTCTTCGTGGCGGATGGGGGTGTCGTCGGGAGGGACGATGTATTGTTCAATGTTGCCGTCTTTGTCTTGGGTAAACCGGGTACGGGTAGATTCGTCCCGTGCCATAGCTTCTTTCACGGACTGGGCCAGCAGATTGAAGTCTACGTCCAGCTTAATCAGCAGGCTGACACAGACGTTCAGCACCTGTTTGTGCTTGGCGCCTTGAAGCATGGTCAGCAACAAGTTTTGAGCAACGGTGATGGGATAACGCTTGAGTTCCATTTTCATCATCCTTTCTATGATCCTTATGGGGAAGCATCCCTGATTTGTTTGAATGGAGTTTCTTTGCAGAGGAATCTCCTCAAATTCTATTATACGGGAAGGGAAAGGGGAATGCAATGGAAAAAAGGAAATAAATTGTAAAGGAACTCAAAAAAATCTTTAGATTTTTGACAGGTGTCGATAACAACAGGTCAGACGCTCAAGTAAGATGCCAAAGTACACAGGCAGGAAACGCCCCCCAAAACATAATGAGCCGGGGCGGATTTTTTGCTGTGCAGGCTGACTTCCCGGATCAGGGCAAAGTACAGTCCAGCTGCAATGAAGGGCAGAATGCCAAGATAGCGTTGAAGCAGATCCGGCAGGAACCGGGGTAGGAATAAGGCGTTTTGCAGCACTACCAAAACAGCGAGCAGCTGCAATACCATTCCGACCAGCAGCAGCCGGCGGGAGTCCCCTTCCCTGCGGAGACGGCGAAGAAAACAGACTAAGGTAATGATAAATTCCACCCCCAGCAACACCACAGCGGGAATGGCAAAATAGTTGAAAATATCTTTGATGGCTTCCACAAGAATCCTCCTTCGGCTCAAGACTGAGCCGCTCTTTTCTCCAATTACTTTCATTATACACGGTTTTTAGTAGAAGTCAAAGAAAATTCGAAGGAGCCAGGGAGGATTTTTGTAAAGATTTTGTAAGAGGGAGGGGAAACAGAGGAAAAAGAGGGACGATGTCTGTCAGCGCGGCATGGCAATGATGACGGTCATGGCGCTGAGCAGGCGGAAAATTCGGCAAACGGATTTGGGAAGCCTGTTAAAATAGAGTCGGAGTACAAAGGAAAATATCATCTTATCTCAGTATGGATTTGGTAAAATGGAGGCAAATTTCCCGTCGAAGCCCATCAGTTATTTTCGGAAGGGATGTTTGGGAAAATAGTCTGGTTTTGGCCAGGAAAATCTCGCTATTTTTTTCAAAAAAAATCATTGACAAGCCACCTCCTTTTCGGTATAATAGTTAGGCGCGCATGTGAGGTGAGTCGATGCTATTGGATTTACGCAGCGTCTTTGAAACCGAGGGCTCCAAAAAAGAGTTTTCGGAAGAGCTGGACGAACGGGAATACGAGCTGTTTGGCACCAAGCCTTTTGTGGAACGCATTTCGGTGCGGGGCGAAGTGACCAACCGGGCGGGAGTGGTAACGCTTTCGGTACAGGTTTCGTTTCCTCTGCGGGTGGCATGCGACCGCTGCCTGGAGGAGTTCACCCGGCAGTATGACTATACCTTCACCCACACCCTGGTGCGGCAGCTCCAGGATCCGTGGCAGGATTACATCCAAGTGGAGGATGGCGTATTGAACCTGGAGGAATTGATCCTCTCTGATATTTTGCTGGAGCTGCCTACCAAGCTCTTGTGCAAAGAAGATTGTAAAGGGCTATGCCCTCAATGCGGATGCAATTTGAATCATCAGTCCTGTGATTGTAACAAAGCCTATCACGATCCCCGCTGGGATGTGTTGAACACCCTGCAATAAGGGTGACCGTAGTTTGAAGGAGGTGCTTAAACCATGGCAGTCCCCAAGAGAAAAACATCGAAAGCCAGAAGAGACAAGCGGCGCAGCGCCGTCTGGAAACTGAAGCAGCCCGCTTTTTCTGTCTGCCCTCAGTGCGGCGAGCTGAAGGCTCCCCACAAGGTTTGCGCAAGCTGCGGCTACTACAAGGGCGTCCAGGTGCTCAAGAAAGAGGCCTAAGCTGCTTGTATACCGAGCCGGAATGCTCCTTAACGGATGTTCCGACGCGAAAGAAGAAGGTTTCCCCGAGGGTTATGCCCACGGGGCTTTTTTCTACCATTTTTTCCTGTTCCGTTCTGCGTTAGGAGGTGCTTTATGGCAGTTGTGGTCAAAAACGTCATCCCCCATTCCCCTGCCGCCAAAAAAGGAATGCGGGCGGGAGACGTGCTCCGCTCCATCAACGGGAATGCGATTTCCGACGTGCTGGACTACGATTTCTACATTACAGAAAGTAAATTAGCAGTAGAATATGCCAGAGGGGATAAAATCAAGACGATTCATATCAAAAAAGAGCAGTATCAGCCTCTGGGCCTGGAGTTTGAGACTTTCCTTATGGATGCCCAGCACAGCTGTACCAACCACTGCATCTTCTGCTTCGTGGACCAGACTCCTCCAGGAATGCGCCCTTCCCTTTACTTTAAGGACGATGACGCCCGGCTTTCCTTTTTAATGGGCAATTACATCACCCTCACCAACCTTAAGCAGCCGGACATTGATCGGATTCTCAAAATGCACATCAGCCCCATCAATGTGTCGGTG
>DVGY01000153.1 GCA_018712465.1 Candidatus Egerieicola pullicola
ACAATCATATATATCGCCAAAGCGGCCAGCACCAGCCAAAGGACTCGGATGCGCCAACGGATGGTTTGCGGGTAGGCTCGTTGCTTACCAATTTTCATACTTCTCATCCTCCTTTTGCTTGTTTTCTTCTAAGCAGCACAGCTCCTCCACCGTAGTGCCAAACACCTGATATTTCTTTTGTCAATGGCGGAAGGGTCTGATTTTTCAGAGATTTGCATATCCATTCCAGAGAAGATATTCGAAAGGATGGTGCGCAAGATGGGGGTAACCAGTCTGTTGCAGGCGGATCTGCGGGATGCGGGACAGCCGGCCTCCCCAAAGGCAAATCCCGGGGGACTCAGCTCCTCCCAGGCAAAAAAGCAGCAAAAAAAATACGGGCCCAACGCCCTGCCCCCTCCCCCAAAACGCAGCGGGATTGCCCTGTTTTTCGGCCAGTATAAAGATTTGCTCACCCTGATTTTGCTGGCCGCCACAGCGGTGAGCTTGCTGTTGGGGGAATGGATGGATGCAGTGACCATCGGCATCATTGTGCTCTGCAACGGGATCATGGGGTTTGTCCAGGAGTTTCGCACCGAAAAAACCCTAGAGGCCCTGCAGGCCCTCTCTGCTCCCACCGCCCTGGTGCTCCGGGACGGGGAGCCGGTGACCATTCCCGCCCAGGAAGTGACGGTAGGAGACATCCTGCTGCTGGAGGCAGGCTGCCGGGTGGCAGCGGACGGAGTGGTGTTGGAAAGCATCGGTCTTTCCGCAGAGGAAAGCCTGCTCACCGGAGAAGCGGAAGCAGTGAGCAAGCAGGCCGTCCATTCCCCCTATCCAGACAACGAGCTCCACCAACCCGGACGGGTGTACATGGGAAGCACCATTGCCGCCGGGCGGGGCAAAGCCTTGGTCACCCACATCGGTTCCCACACTCAGATGGGAGCCATTGCCGGTATGCTGAAACAAGCCCAGTCTCCCCCCACTCCCATGCAGCAGCGGCTTTCCAAATTGGGACGTTGGATTGCTTTGGGCTGCGTGGGAATCTGTGCCGCTGTGAGTCTCATTGGGCTGATCCGGGGAGAGGATCCCTTATCCATGCTGCTCACCGGATTGAGTCTGGCGGTGGCGGCGGTGCCGGAAGGACTGCCCGCCATTGTCACCATCTCCATGGCCATTGCCGTCAAGCGGATGGTGAAGCAGAACGCCTTAGTGCGAAAGCTCCCCTCGGTGGAGACCTTGGGAACCGTAAATGTGATCTGCACCGACAAAACCGGCACCCTCACCCAAAACAAAATGGCCCTCACCCATTTCTACGACCTCTCCCAGATCCACACTCTGGAAAGTCCCGTAACTCCGGCGGGAAAAGAGTTGATTGGGAAAATTGCAGCCTGCGTCAACGTAGCTCAAACCAAAGGAGGTTTTCAGGGAGATCCCACCGAAACCGCTTTGGCGGAGTGTGCCCAAAACCTAGGCCTCTACTTCCCTGGAGAACGGCTGGGAGAAATCCCCTTTGACAGCAAGCGGCGGCGGATGACGGTAGCTCAATTTTGGGAAGGCAAGCGGATGATCCTTACCAAAGGAGCGCCGGAAGCGGTGATCCCCTACTGCACCCGTTGGGGCGGCGAAGAGATTCCCCTCACCGAACGGGACCGGCGGGCGGTGTTTTCCGCTGCAGAAACCATGAGTCAAAAAGGACTGCGGGTGCTGGCAGCGGCCTGGCGTCCCTGGCAGGAGGGAGAGCTGGGGGAACAGGACCTGATTCTGCTGGGCCTGGTAGGACTTTCCGATCCGCCTAGACCGGAAGTAAAGCAGGCGGTGGAGGACTGTCACACCGGAGGAATCCGCACCGTGATGATTACCGGAGACCACGCCCTCACCGCCAAAGCCATCGCCGCCCAGGTGGGGATTGACCAAAACGCCAAGCCCATCACCGGGCAAAAACTGGAGCGAATGGACGACGCTTCCCTGGAAGAAGCGGTGAAAACCGCCACCGTCTTTGCCCGAGTTACCCCTGCTCACAAGCTGCGAATTGTAAAAGCCCTGCAAAAATCCGGCAACCGGGTGGCCATGACTGGGGACGGAGTCAACGACGCCCCGGCGGTAAAGCAGGCGGAAGTGGGGGTTGCCATGGGCCAGGGAGGCACCGACGTCACCCGTCAGGCGGCGGATTTGGTGCTGCTGGACGACAACTTCGCCACCTTAGCCAAGGCCGTGAAAGAAGGGCGGGTCATCTACCAAAACATCCGAAAATTTATCCGCTACCTGATCTCCTGCAACATCGGAGAAGTCTGCTGTATGCTCTTTTCCATGATGATGGGCTGGCCAGTGGTACTGCTGCCTATCCAGATCCTTTTCGTCAACCTCCTCACCGACGGCCTCCCTGCCATGGCGTTGGGACTGGATCCGGCGGAAGAGGGTGTGATGCACCGTCCACCTCGGGATCCCAAAGAAGGGGTGTTTTCCGATGGGCTTGCATTTACCGTGGCAGTGCGTGGGATTGCCATTGCCTTAAGCACCCTAGCCAGCTTTTCGGTGATCTGGGGACAGACCGGGGATCTCAACTTAGCCCGCACCGGGGCATTGTTTACCCTGATCTTCACCCAGTTGATGAACGTCTTTGAATGCAAAAGCGAAACCCTGCCCTTCTGGAAAATCCCCTTGGGCAACAACAAAAAGCTGATCTTAGCGGCGTTGTCCAGTTTAACCTGTTTAATTTTGGTGATGGTGCTGCCGGTATTCCAGGGCATTTTCCACACAGGAATGCTGCCGCTGCCCGGACTGCTGTGCTGCATTGGAATCAGTTTCCTACCCACCCTGCTGGGACTGCTCACCAGAAAACGGGCCAAAAAATAAAACCGGGATCCGCAAAAGATCCCAGTTTTCCCACAAATATCAAATGCCCAACAGCCGCGCCGTCTTTAAAATCGCTGCCTGGGTCTTACCGTCCTGAATGGTGCCGTCCATCACCCAATCCACCACCTGGGAAAGGGGGAACCGCTCCACATCCAGAAATTCATCCGGATCCAGGTGCTGGTGGGTGGCGGTAAGGCTGGTGGCTAGATAGAGGTAGATCA
Organism: Candidatus Egerieicola pullicola; assembly: GCA_018712465.1. Taxonomy (GTDB): domain Bacteria; phylum Bacillota; class Clostridia; order Oscillospirales; family Ruminococcaceae; genus Egerieicola; species Egerieicola pullicola. The sequence goes on from DVGY01000153.1 coordinate 3,054, forward strand.
CTTCGGTGTCGTACCCTACGGTAGGGTAAAATTCCCCTAAAAAGCGAAACTTTTCCGCCACCATGCCCGTTTCTTCTTCCAGTTCCCGGCGGCCGCAAACCTCCGGATCCTCTCCCGGAGAAAGTTTGCCGGCAGGAGTTTCCAGCAGCATCCGTCCAAAGGGATAGCGGTACTGGCGCACCATGTAAACCTGATTGTCCGGGGTCAGCGCCACCACATTCACCCCGCCGGGATGATACACCATTTCCCGCAGAGCGGTGGAGCCGTCCTCCATTCGGACGGTGTGCTTTTCCACCCGGATGATACTGCCCTGATAGATCAGCTCCCCGCCGATCTTTTCTTCCTTATGCTCCATGGCGTGCTTCCTCCTTTTTCTCGGCCTGCATCCGGGAAAAGACACAGCCGCAGTAATTCTGCCGGTAAAGGTTGTATTCATGGGACAGCACAATGCTGCGCTGATAGCCGCCCCGCTTTTTAAAATCGCTGGGCAGCCAGGCCACCCCGTACTCCTCAGCCAGCTCCTCCCCGATTTCGTTGAGCCAATCCGCCCGCTTGTGGGGGCTCACCGACAGGGTGGAACAAAAGAAGTCCGGCTTGTGCTTTGCCGCCTGACGGGCAGTCTCTTCCAACCGCAGCCGGTAACAGGCCCAGCACCGCTCGTCCCCTTCAGGCAGGTTCTCTTTTCCCTGGCTCAAAGCCCAAAAAGGAGCGGGATCGTATTCCCCTTCCGTAAAAGTCACCGGATGGGGATAGGTTACTGTAGCCAGCAGCCGCTTTTGCTCCGCCACCCGCTTTTGATATTCCGCGGCCTCGGTGATGTTTGGATTATAGTAAAACACCGTAATGGCAAAGTATTGGCTGAGATATTCGATGACATAGCTAGAACAGGGAGCGCAGCAACTGTGAAGCAGCAGGGTCGGCACCCTGTCCCAGCTCTGAAGTTGTTGGAGCAGGGCGTCCAGTTTTTGCTGGTAGTTGATCTTATTCATCCCTGCTTCACCTTGACCCGCTTCACCTTAAACACCACTCGGAAAGATTCCAGCAGCACCGGCATGTCCTCCTGCCAGGGAAGATCCAATTCCCGGCAGACTTGTTGCTGCTGAGCCTGTTTCTGAGCCAGCCACTGCTGGGGCGACTCTTCCATTCGATCCATCCGTTGGTACACCGGATAGGCCTGGGGCAGGGTCAGTTCTTCCACCCACAAAATTTGGATGATGCAGATCCCGTTGCCGGCAAAATCAGTGATGACGGCATAATCTCCCGGCTGAGGGCAAGGGGTGCCCTGTGCTTCAAAGGCCTGAGGATAGCTGATGCAGCCGGTCTTTTCCCCCAAGCAGATCCGGGTGACGGCGGCATTGGCCTCCTCTTTGGTGTTTCCAAAGTAATAAGAAGAAACCATCGCTCCCAACGCTTGCGGGTGGGAAGAAAGGTAACGCTGCCAAAGCTGGGTGGGTGTCATAACAAAGTCTCCTTTACAAATCACAGATCCGGGTGAAGATGCCGGCGTCGCTGAGCTCCAGCACCCCGTAACTATTTTTTCCCATGCGGCTTCGCCCCACGCTGCCGGGATTAAAAAGGTAAAGTCCTTGGCGGTACTCCTCCAAACGAACGTGGGTATGGCCGTAACAGGCGATGCTGGCGCCCAAATCCCGAGCAGTCTGTTCCAGCTCTTCCAAACCGTAACCCACCTGATAAGCATGGCCGTGGGTGAAAAAGATCTTCACTCCGTCCACCTCCACCAGATCCTCCACCGGCCAGGTACACTCAAAGGGATCACAGTTGCCGCGGACACAGCGGATGGGAAGGTTGGGATGGTAGGTCAGCAGGGTCTGGATCTGTGGATAGCCGTCTCCGCAGAACAAAAAGAGTTTGGCGGTTTTTTCATGGCGCTCCACCAGTTTTTTTACCAGGTCATACCGGCCGTGGGTATCGCTGAAAACCACGATTTCGGTCATCCCTGCTCTCCCCTTTCCTATTTTTCCTTTTTTCCGAAAAAAGTTCATCTTAGCCCTCCCTTGGCCGGCTAGGTGTGGTGGGGAAGGAATCTTCTCCCAGGCCGCTGCCGGGAAACGGGAAAATCTGTCTGTTTTACTGATGACTTGATTATATCATACTTTGCCGGCACAAACAACCGCCAAACAGCATAAGGTAAAGGAGGAAAGGCAGGTGTACCCTGATGAAATTACCTGAAGGACCCGCTCTGGACCGGCTGCTGGCCCAGGCAGGCAAAGCCCTGAATACCTCCCCGGAGGCATTGAAAGCCAAGATCGACAGCGGCAAACTGGACCAAATCGCCGCAAAAATGACTCCAGCCCAAAGCAAACTGTTCGGACAGCTGCTGCAAAATCCCAAGCTGGCGGAAAAGATGATGCAGTCTCCCAAAGCCCAGGAAATGATGAAAAAGTACTGGAAATAAAACTGCAAAGGGCGCTGTCCTCTGCTTCTCCGCCGGCCCCGGCTTAGGAGGAATTCCACAATAAAGTTTCAAAGGAGGTTTGGCCATGGAAGAGCTTTTGGCGGGGCTTTCCCAATTTCTCTCCACCCCGGAGGGACAAAAACAGCTGGAATCGGTGCAGCAGATGCTTTCCCAAGCCGAACCGGAGGAAACGCCAAAACCTGCTTCTTCCGAACACCTTCCCCCGGCCCTGTTGGGCGGGTTGGGCAAGCTGATGGAAGGGATGCACCAGGAGGACGACAGTATCCGGCTGCTCCAAGCCCTGGCTCCTCTGCTCAGCGAAAAGCGGCAGAAAAAAGCCAAACAGGCGGTGACCCTGCTGCGGCTGATGAAGGTGCTGCCGTCTTTGAAGGAATCGGGAATGCTGGGAGGGCTGCTGGATGGCTTCTAATCGGGAACAGGATATGATGCAGATGCAACAAGATGCCGTCCGCCGGGTGATGGAGATGCAGCGTCAGGCCCAGGCCCGGGTGCACCCGGAAGAAAAGCCGCCCCCAGCCAAGTCGAACTCCTCTTCCAAGCCACAGCCACCTCCCAACCGGGAGCCACCCCCACCGAAACCGCAGCCGAAACCTCCCGCCGGAAAATCCGGGCTGTTGGAAGGCATTCTTTCCAATACCGGCCTGGACAAAGAACAGCTTTTGCTGCTGGGATTAGGGTATCTGCTCTACAAGGAAGGAGCAGACCACAAACTGCTGCTGTCCATCCTTTATCTGCTGCTGTAGTACAGTTGCCGAACCCTCCTTTCATGTGATATAATCATTGACAAAACCAATGATTGAAAATGGGGAGGAAACACCATTGAGCCGAAGATGGCCAAAACGAGTCTGCCTGGTGCTGGCGGCATTGCTGGTATTGATTGCAGTGCGGGCCTGTGCTGAACTCATGCGGGAGCCGGGGATGACGGCAGCCCAAACGGAACTGACTCAAACTGACATCACCGCCCTCTGCCAACAGGTGGAAGCAGGAACTGAACTCACCCAAGAACAGCAAAACCTGCTCATGGAGCAAACCGGCTTAGGGCAGCCGGGGCTGGATGCGGTACTGGAACACCGGGACGGGGACTATCTGCTCCAGTGCCAACAGGCTTGGTTTGCCCAGCCTGAAACAGAGTGCATCGACAACGGCCTGACCAGCAGCGAAGAACTGTTGGTGGATACCCGGCAGCCTCAGCCCTACGATCTCCAAACCGGGGACATTTTGGTGAGTTTAAACTCCCACACCGTAGGCTACCGCCACGGCCACGCCGCCTTGGTGGTGGATGGGAACCGGGGCGTGACCCTGGAAGCGGCGACGATGGGCGCCGACTCCATGATCCTTTCCGCTTCCCATTGGCGGGATTACCCTTCTTTTGTGCAGCTGCGGTTAAAAGAAGGCAGCTACGACACGCAAGCAGTGGGCCAACAGGCGGCAGATATGGCGCTGGAACACCTCAGCGGCATTCCCTATGATCTGTTTTGCGGGTTTTTCCCCCCTTCCCTGCCGGTAGATCCGCCTCAAGCAGTGCAGTGCGCTTCCCTGGTGTGGTACGCTTACGCTTTGGCAGGGGTCGATCTGCACCTAAACGGAATCATGGCCAGTCCCACCACGCTGTTAAACAGCCCGGAATTGGAAGTGGTTCAGGCTTTTGGAGGAGAATATCTGGAATAAGCGCTGCGCTTGCCAAAACCGGGCAGGCGCAGTTTTTGCGGGAAGCAGGGAAAAAACCGGGGTTGCCTTTTTTCTCTTTTTGTGGTATCATAAGTTGTTAGAATACGCTTGAAAGGGAGTAATCAGTTATGTCCGGACATTCCAAGTGGGCCAACATAAAGCACAAAAAGGAAAAGAGCGACAGCCAGCGTGCCAAGGTCTTTACCAAGATCGGCCGTGAAATGGCGGTTGCCATCAAGGAAGGCGGCCCGGACCCGGCGGTCAACGGAAAATTGAGAGACTTAATCGCCAAAGCTAAGGCCAACAACGTGCCCAACGACAACATTGAGCGGGCTATCAAAAAAGCTGCAGGCGAAGGCAACAAAAACGACTACGAAGAATGCGTCTACGAAGGCTACGGCCCCAACGGCGTCGCGGTGATTGTGGAGGCTCTGACCGACAACCGAAACCGCACTGCCGCAGACGTGCGCCACTTCTTTGACAAATTCGGCGGAAATTTGGGCAACACCGGCTGTGTGTCCTACCTGTTCTCCAAGAAGGGCATCGTGGTGCTGGAAAACGACGGCAGCCTGGAAGAGGACGCTGTCATGGAAGACGTGATGGAAGCCGGCGCCGAGGATATGGATTTCGGGGAAGAAGCCATTGAAATCGAATGCGAAACCGGCGCAGTCAGCGAAGTCCGGGAATACTTAGCGGACAAAGGCTACACTGTGGTCAGCGCAGAAGTGGAACAGGTGCCCAGCACCTATGTGACCCTCACCGACGAGGACGACATCCGGAAGATGAACCTGCTGTTGGACAACCTGGAAGACGACGACGACATCCAGAATGTGTTCCACAACTGGGAAATGCCGGAAGAATAAAACATCAAAAATAAATCCCGACTGCCAAACAAAAGCAGTCGGGAATTTTTTGCGCTTATTTTTCAACACATCAGGTCAGCTGAAAATAGAGGCAATGGATAACAGCCCGGTTCAGAGCCTGAATCTGATCCGACTGGCGACAATCCCCCATCACTGTAATCACTGCCTGCTTGGAACGGTCAACCAGAGAAAGTTGTCCCCACTTTCCTTCAGCCCGAAAGGTGTCGTTGGGTCCGCCCCAAAAACAGTAGCCGTATCCATAGGAATCCTTGTTGTTTTCCACCTGTTTTTTGGTGCATTCCAGCATCCAATCTGCATGGAGAAGCTGCTTGCCTTCCCACCTTCCGGTTTGCAGGCAAAACAATCCAAACTGGTGAAATTCTTCCAAGCTCATCAGCAGATCGCTGGAGCCGAAGGTATTCCCCAAGGGATCGGTTCCCCAATCCGGCCGAGAAATACCCAAAGGCGAAAACAGCCGAGGCATAAGATAGTCCACCAAATTGCAGCCAGCCCGGCGCTGTACCAGCACTCCTGCCAGGTAAGGTCCTACGTTGTTATAGACGAAATGGGTGCCCGGTTCATAGACGAAGGGAAAGGACAAACTCAGCTTTACCCAATTCTGTTCCGGATACTTAGCCCGTTGCGCCGCCATCATCTCCGCTCTTTCCTGCCCCAGACACATGGTGAGCAGATCCCGCACCGTAGCTTTGGCCAAGTTATCCGATACCATTTGGGGAAGATCCTGGGCAAAAGCACTGGTCAAGGGTTCTTCCAAAGTAAGCAAGCCTTCCTGAATAGCAAAGCCCACAGCACAGGCAGTGATGCTTTTGGCAGCGGAGTACACGTTTCGCCGGCAGTCGGAGCCCCAGGTCTTTTTTCCCAGCAGCCTGCCGTTTTGAGAAACCATCACCCCGTACACCTTTCCGCCGGAGACCTGTTGTTCAAATTCCTGAAAATCCATGACGGTGCTTCCTTTCGTTACGGTTTCCGGCGCAGCACAATGGTAGCCGCCTCCGGAAAATCCAACAGCCGAGGACAATGGAGACTGTTGCCGATACCACGGCTGACAATCATCTGGGTCGCTTCTCGCCGGTACAGCCCGGAAGTGTACTGAGGAAACAGCCCTTGATTGGGGGCATACAACCCGGGAATTCCGGGCAGCCGTACCTGTCCCCCATGAGCGTGGCCGGACAACACCAAAGAAAATGCCTCCTTGGCGTACTGTACCAGCCGTTCCGGACGGTGGGAGAGCAAAATGGAAAACTGGGGTTTCTGCCGGGCCAATTTCCGGAGAGTTTTGGAAAAATCCTCTTCTCCTTCAAAAAACCGGGGATCCTGAATCCCAAACAGTCCAATGGACTGGTCTCCCCGGCAGAGCAACACCCCCAGGTTTTCCAACAGCGTGGCTCCGGCTTGTTCTAAAACTTTCCGCACCTGTGGATAATGTTTCAAATCTTTGGCTTCGTGGTTGCCGGGAACGTAATACACCGGAGCAATGCGGCAGGCCCGTTCCATCCACTCACCTGCCGTTTGGAGATATTCTGGAGTATAACGGTCCAGCAAATCCCCAGTGACCGCAATGAGATCGGGACGGCCGAATTTCAGGGAGAGAGCCTTCCGGCGTGCCATAGACTCTGAGCCGAAATGGAGATCCGAAAGATGAAGGATGGAAAATCCATCAAAGGCTTTGGGCAAAGCCGGATGAGCGCAGATCAATCGATGACGGTCCAGAGCGGCATTCTGCCAATACACGGCTCCGGCCAATCCACCCAACAACAGAGCTTTGGTTTTTAGTCCCATATCAAACGATTCCTTTCAGTTGATGCCCCAGCTTCAGCAGCAGAAAAGCCCGGCGGGCAGCATTGCGGTACAGCTCCTGCGCGTCTTCCATCGCTTCCGCTTCCAACATAGGCCGGTCCGGAAGAGTCATGATTCCGCAGACCCCCTGAGAAAGCAGGGCTTCATACCCTTCTCCCAGACTGCCGGCAATGGCCAGCACCGGCACGCCTTTTTCCCGGCAGCGGCGGGCAATACCGCTGACCGCTTTGCCTCCCACCGACTGGCCGTCCAACCGGCCTTCCCCGGTAATCACCAGGTCTGCCTGTTCCAGCAGTGCATCAAATCCGGCCAAATCCAGCACCGTCTGGATGCCGGAGCGGATCTCTGCATTCAAAAAGGCCAGACAGGCCGCTCCCATGCCCCCGGCAGCGCCTCCTCCGGGAACGGTGGCAATGGACACCCCAGTGGTTTGGCTTACCAAACGGGCGTAACGGTCCATGCCCTGCTCCAACTGTTGAAGCACCTGAGGATCCGCTCCCTTTTGAGGACCGAAGGTGTAGGTAGCACCCTGACGGCCCAACAGAGGATTAGTGACGTCGCTCATGACAATAAACTTCGTGTCCGCCACTTTGGGGTGGAGGCCGGAACGGTCGATGTGCCGTACCTGTTCCAGATCCTCTCCCACGCCGGACAGTTCCCGGCCCCGTTCATCCAAAAAACGGATGCCCAAAGCGCTCATAGCGCCGATGCCGCCGTCGTTGGTGGCGCTTCCTCCCAAAGCCAAATAAATGGTAGTGCAGCCTTGATCCAAGGCGTCCCGGATCAACTCCCCCACTCCATAGGTGGTGGTGTACCGGGGATCCCGGCGGGAAGGAGGCACCATGGTCAATCCCGCAGCCTGAGCCAGTTCAATTAAGGCAGTGTGGTGTTCCAGCAGCAGGTATTCCCCCTGGGCAGGCGCAAAGAGAGGGCCGGAAATATTTACCCTTCGGCGAGTTCCAGACAGGGCAGACTGCACCGCATCCAGAGTACCTTCTCCCCCGTCCGCCACCGGCACCGATGCGGTCCCGCAGCCGGGGAAAGCCAGTGCTGCCTCCTCGGTGAGGATCTGGGCGATGGTTTGGGAGGAAAGGGAACCTTTAAAAGAATCGGAAGCAAACACCAAGTTCATAGGAATCTCCTTTCCGGATTGGGGTTTTACCCCAGATCCATGCTCCGCAAAAACTCCTTGGTTCGATCATGTTTGGGGTGACCGAACACCTCTTCGGGGCTGCCCTCTTCCAGGATTACCCCGTCGTTCATAAACACCACTTTATTGGCGGCGCCCCGGGCAAAGCCCATTTCATGGGTCACCACCACCATAGTCATCTTTTCCTGGGCCAGTTGGCGCATAATAGCCAGCACTTCTCCGGTCAGTTCCGGATCCAGAGCGGAGGTAGGTTCGTCAAACAGCAGGATGTCCGGCTTCATCATCAGCGCCCGGGCAATGGCCACCCGCTGTTTCTGGCCGCCGGACAGCTCTTTGGGCAGGGCATCCGCCTTATCCGCCAGACCTACCTTTCCCAGGTAGTACATGGCGTCCTGTTCCGCCTGGGATTTATCCCGTTTTTCCACCAATTTTGGGGCCAAAAGCAGGTTTTTCTTCACGGAGAGATGGGGGAACAGATTGAAGTGCTGAAACACCATTCCCATTTGAAGGATCAACTGGTGAATTTCTTTATTTTTCACATAGCTGCCGTTTTCCACTAGGGGATTTCCCTTGATGTAAATGCTGCCGCCGTTGACCTTTTCCAGGTCGATCATGCACCGCAGCATGGTGGACTTGCCGGAACCGGAGGAACCGATCACTGCAATCACGTCCCCCTGATGAACGGTCAGGTCGATGCCCTTCAGCACTTGGTTTTTGCCGAAGGATTTGGTGACCCCTTCCAGCCGCAGCATGGTGGTGTCATTCACTTGCTCAGACATAGGCTTCCTCCTTTACTGGAAATTAAACCGCTTTTCCAACTTCCGGATCAGGATGGTTGGAATGGTGGTGAGGATGAGGTAGAACACCGCACAGTAAATATAGGGACTGAAATCTGCATAGGTGTTGACCAGGTTGGTGGCGTTTTGCAGCAATTCGTGGAGGCCCAGGCAGAAGATCAACGAGGTGTCCTTCACCAGGGTGATGGTTTCGTTGCCCAAGCTGGGCAGCGCCACCCGGAACATCTGGGGACACACCACGTGCCAGAAAGTCTGGAACTTATTCAAGCCCAGCACCTTCGCCGCTTCATACTGTCCCGGATCCACCGCCAGCAAGCCGCCCCGGAAGATCTCCGCAAAGTAGGCGGCGTAGTTTAGGATAAAGGCTACGCAGCAGGCAGTCATTCGATCCTGGAAGGCGATGGAAGGGCCCACCACCGGGATGTAATACAGACCATAGAACAAAAACAGCATCTGCAACAGCAGAGGGGTGCCCCGGAGCACATAGATATAGGCGTTGAAAAACCAGCGCAGAGGGGCAATGCGGCTGCGCACCGCCAGGGTGATAAGAATGCCCAGCACCAAAGAGCAGGGCAGAGCGATGATGAACACCTGCAGAGTCAGCAGTGCCCCTTGACAGAGGGCAGTCATCAGTTCCGAAAAATCCATGGGAAACCTCCTTTTGGTCCTTTCACGGAAAAAGCCGGCAGCTGTTTCCGTCTGCCGGCTTTCTTCCATTCCCTATCTAGGGCTGCTTACTCTTCCCAAAAAATGATGTCGCTGCCGAACCACTTTTCGCTGATCTGGGCGGCGGTGCCGTCCTGTACGCATTCATCCAGCGCTTCGTTGATCTGATCCCGCAGTTCAGTGTTGTTCTTAGCGGCGGCCACAGCATACTCTTCGCTGGCAATCACGTCGTCCAAAATGGTCAGGTTGCTGTATTCCTCGTTGGTAGACAGGTAATATTCCGCCACCACAGAGTCCATCAGCACCACATCTGCCTTATCCTGTTCCAGTTCGGTGAGGCAGATCACGTTGTCGGAAAGCAGGTTGACGGTGGAGGGGGTAATGTCGGTGTGGGTTCCGGTAAATTCTGCCCAAGCGTCTTCTGCCGTAGAACCTTCCTGCATAGCCAGCACCTTGCCGGTGAGGTCGGCGGAAGAAGTAATGTCGGAGTCGCTCTTGACTACCAGAATCTG
>DVGY01000154.1 GCA_018712465.1 Candidatus Egerieicola pullicola
CCTGAAATTGAACATCGGTAACCCGGCTCCCTTCGGATTCCATGCGCCGGACGAAGTGATCTACGATATGCGCCGGCAGCTCACCGAATGCGAAGGCTATTCCGATGCCAAAGGGTTATTTTCCGCCCGGAAAGCCATTATGCAGTACGCTCAGCTCAAACACATTCCCAATGTGACCATGGAGGACATCTACACCGGCAATGGGGTCAGCGAGCTGATCAACCTCTGTATGTCCGCTCTCTTGGACAATGGAGATGAAATCTTAATCCCCTCCCCCGACTATCCCCTGTGGACTGCTTGCGCCACCCTGGCCGGAGGCACGGCGGTGCACTATGTCTGCGACGAACAGGCAGAGTGGTACCCTGATCTGGATGACATCAAAAAGAAAATCAACGACCGCACCAAAGCCATTGTCCTGATCAATCCCAACAACCCCACCGGAGCCCTGTATCCCAAAGAGGTGCTGGAACAGATTGTAGAGATTGCCCGCCAGCATCAGTTGATTATCTTTTCCGACGAAATCTACGACCGGCTGGTGATGGACGGCGCGGAGCACGTCTCCATTGCTTCTTTAGCGCCGGATCTGTTCTGCGTCACCTTCAGCGGACTTTCCAAGTCCCACATGATCGCCGGCTACCGCATCGGCTGGATGATTTTAAGCGGCAACAAAGCCATCGCCAAGGATTACATTGAGGGGTTGAAGATGCTGTCCAACATGCGGCTGTGCTCCAATGTCCCGGCCCAGTCCATTGTCCAGACGGCTTTGGGCGGCTATCAAAGCGTAGAAAACTACATTAAGCCCGGCGGACGGATCTACGAACAGCGGGAGTTAGTGTACAACATGATGACCAGCATTCCCGGTGTCACGGCGGTGAAGCCCAAAGCGGCTTTTTATATGTTCCCCAAGTTGGATCAAAACAAATTCCACATCACCGACGACGAGAAATTCGCGTTGGATCTGCTCCGGGATAAAAAGATTCTTCTCATCCACGGCGGCGGTTTCCACTGGAATCAGCCGGACCACTTCCGGGTAGTCTATCTGCCTCGGATGGAGGTGCTCAAAGAGGCCATCGAGAAGATCGGGGACTTCTTAAGTTACTACCATCAATGAGAAATCCGCAAGATTTTAGCCAAAACCGGCCGTTTTTCCCTCAAAACAGCGGCGGAAAAGGCGGATTCCAAAAATTGTGCCGGTTTGCCCCAAAAGCCCTTGAAAAATACCCAAAACAATAGTATAATAATTCTGGTCCAATGTGCATTCTGCATATTCGGAAAAGAAGGAAAGAATTCAAAATGAAAGGAGTTTATTCCCATGATTTACTCGCAAGAAGTTGAAGCAATGTGCCCCGTAAAACAGGGCGTTGCCCATGGCTGTGCTCCCATCCCTGAGGAAGCGAAGTGGGTAAAGGCGAAACAAATCACCGACATCTCCGGCTTTACTCATGGTGTGGGCTGGTGTGCTCCCCAGCAGGGTGCCTGCAAGCTGACCCTGAACGTCAAGGAGGGCGTCATCCAAGAAGCTCTGGTGGAAACCCTGGGATGTTCCGGCATGACTCACTCTGCCGCAATGGCCGCTGAAATTCTCCCCGGCCGCACCATTCTGGAAGCTTTGAACACCGACTTGGTGTGCGATGCCATCAACACCGCCATGCGGGAACTGTTCTTGCAGATCGTTTACGGCCGCAGCCAGTCTGCATTCAGCGAAGACGGCCTGGCCATCGGCGCTGCTCTGGAAGACTTGGGCAAAGGCCTGCGCAGCCAGGTAGGCACCATGTACGGCACTCTGAAGAAGGGTCCCCGTTACCTGGAAATGGCCGAAGGCTACGTCACCGGCATTGCTTTGGACGAAGACGACGAGATCATCGGTTACCAGTTCCTGAACTTCGGTAAGATGATGGACTTCATTAAGAAGGGCGACGACCCGGCTACCGCCATGGAAAAAGCCAAGGGTCAATACGGCCGTGTGGACGATGCTGTTAGAATCATCGATCCCCGTGAGAAATAATAACAAGGAGGGAATAAGATCATGGCATTGTTTGAATCCTACGAAAGAAGAATCGACAAGATCAACGCTGTGCTGAACAGCTACGGTATTTCCTCCCTGGAGGAAGCTAGAAAGATCACCGAAGACAAGGGCTTGGACATTTACGGTCAAGTGAAGAAGATCCAGCCCATCTGCTTCGAAAACGCCTGCTGGGCTTACATTGTAGGCGTAGCTATCGCCATCAAAAAGGGCTGCACCCGCGCTGCAGACGCTGCTGCCGCCATCGGCGAAGGCTTACAGGCATTCTGCATCCCCGGTTCTGTTGCTGACCAGCGTAAAGTAGGTCTGGGCCACGGCAACCTGGGCAAAATGCTGCTGGAAGAAGAAACCGAATGCTTCTGCTTCCTGGCTGGTCACGAATCCTTTGCCGCCGCAGAAGGCGCCATCGGCATTGCGGAAAAGGCCAACAAAGTGCGGAAAAAACCCCTGCGGGTTATCCTGAACGGTTTGGGCAAAGACGCTGCTCAGATCATCTCCCGGATCAACGGCTTCACCTATGTAGAAACCGAAATGGACTACTACACCGGCGAAGTGAAGGAAGTATTCCGCAAGAGCTACTCCACCGGTCTCCGTGCTAAGGTGAACTGCTACGGCGCCAACGACGTAACCGAAGGCGTTGCTATCATGCACAAGGAAAACGTGGACGTTTCCATCACCGGTAACTCCACCAACCCCACCCGGTTCCAGCACCCCGTTGCCGGCACCTACAAGAAGGAACGCCTGGAACAGGGCAAGAAGTACTTCTCTGTGGCCAGCGGCGGCGGCACCGGCCGTACCCTGCACCCCGATAACATGGCTGCTGGTCCTGCTTCCTACGGCATGACCGATACCATGGGCCGGATGCACTCTGACGCTCAGTTCGCCGGTTCTTCCTCCGTTCCCGCTCACGTGGAAATGATGGGCCTCATCGGCATGGGCAACAACCCCATGGTAGGCGCCACCGTTGCCTGCGCTGTGGCAGTGGAAGAAGCCATGAAGAACAACGGCTGAGTTCATTCTTAGCCTTCCAATTTGAATTCTAAATAAGAGAGACGCTGCTAAAAATTGCGGCGTCTTCTTTTTTTCTGCAAAAATCCCTCGACAGAAGCAATTCTATCGAGGGAAATTCTTTTGATTTTATTGTACGGATGGCGTCTGTTACAGGGTTTTAGCCAGCTCTTTCAGATAGACACGGAAGCCTTCCCCGATTTCCGGATGCTTCAGAGCAGTCTCCACACTGGCCTGCATAATACCCAGTTTATTGCCCATATCGTAGCGGGTGCCCACAAAGTCCACGCCGATCATGCCCTTGGTGGTGGCCAAAATCTTCATGGCGTCGGTGAGCTGGTATTCTCCGCCGGCTCCACGGGGCAGGTCCGCCAAGATGTCGAAGATTTCACCCGGCAGGACGCAGCGGCCCAAAATGGAGAAGTTAGAGAAAGCCAGTTCGGGAGTGGCAGGTTTTTCCACCATATCGGTGACCTTATACACATTGTTTTCCAGGTGATCCACCTTCAGGGAGGAGTACCGGGTGACCTGTTCAAAGGGCACTTCCTTCATGCAGACGCAGCCCAGGCCGTACTTCTCATACTGGTCCACCAACTGCTTGCAGCAGGGATAATCCCCCATAATCACGTCGTCGCCGTAGAGCACCGCAAAGGGATCCTTGCCTACAAAGCTCTTGGCACAGTTCACTGCGTGGCCCAGGCCCAAAGGAGCGGGCTGACGGACATAGGTAATATTGGCCAGCTTGCTGATGGCACGGACGGTTTCCAGCACCTCCGTTTTGCCGGAAGCTTCCAGCTTCTGTTCCAATTCTGGGGAAGCGTCAAAGTGATCTTCCACCACCCCTTTTCCACGGCTGAGGATAATGCAGATGTCGGTAATGCCGCTGGCCACTGCTTCTTCCACGATATACTGGATGGCGGGTTTGTCTACGATGGTGAGCATCTCTTTGGGCATGGCCTTGGTGGCCGGAAGGACACGGGTGCCCAGACCCGCAGCAGGGATGACAGCTTTGGTGATTTTCATAGCATTACTTCCTTTCTACTCTTAGGCGAGGGTGTATTTATGGAAAACCTTCTTTCCCTTCTTTACCACAAAGGTGGTTTGGAATGCTTCCTTGGAGAAAGAAGTTTTCGGGTCGGTGATTTTTTCATCGTTGACGGCAATGGCTTGATCGGTGGCAACCAAACGGCGGGCTTCCCCGTTGCTCTTGCAGAGACCGCCCTTCACCAGCAACGTGAGCAGGCCGATGGAACCATCGGTAAAGTCCTCTTCCACCAGAGTGGTGGTGGGCATATTGTCAGCGCTGCCTTTTTGAAACAAGATCCGGGCACTTTCTTGGGCTTTGGCGGCTTCCTCTTCCCCGTGAACCAGTTTCGTCAGTTCAAAGGCCAGGATTTCCTTGGCGGTGTTCAGCTGAGCACCTTCCCAAGAATCCATTTTGTCGATCTCTTCCAGAGGCAGGAAGGTGAGCATCCGAATGCACTTGAGCACGTCGGCATCCGCCACATTCCGCCAATACTGATAAAAGTCAAAGGGAGAAGTTTTGTTGGGATCCAGCCAGACAGCGCCAGACTGGGTTTTACCCATCTTCTTGCCTTCGGAGTTCAGCAGCAGGGTGATGGTCATGGCGCTGGCGTCCTTACCCAGTTTCCGGCGGATCAGTTCAGTGCCGGCCAACATATTGCTCCACTGGTCGTCCCCGCCAAACTGCAAATTACAGCCATAGCGCTGGAACAATTCGTAGAAGTCGTAAGCCTGCATAATCATATAGTTAAATTCCAAAAAGCTCAAGCCTTTGGCCATCCGCTGTTTATAGCACTCTGCGGTAAGCATCCGGTTCACCGAGAAATGAGGGCCCACTTCTCGGAGCAGGTCAATATAGTTGAGTTTCAACAGCCAGTCGGCGTTGTTCACCATCAATGCTTTGCCGTCGGAAAAGTCGATAAACCGGCTCATCTGCTTTTTAAAGCAATCACAGTTGTGCTGAATCTGCTCCGGCGTCATCATGCTACGCATATCGCTGCGGCCGGAAGGGTCGCCGATATAACCGGTACCGCCGCCAATTAGAGCGATGGGCTTATTCCCCGCTTCCTGCAGCCGTTTCATCAGGCAGAGGGCCATAAAGTGCCCTACATGAAGGCTGTCTGCCGTAGGGTCAAAGCCAATATAGAAGGTGGCTTTCCCGGCATTCACCAGATCCCGTACGATTTCTTCGTCGGTGACCTGAGCGATCAGTCCTCTGGCTTGCAGTTCTTCGTAGATTCCCATTGTACTTCTCCTCTCAATTTTGGGCGGTACAAAAGAAAAACCTCCGCTCCAGCCTTAGGCCGGTGCAGAGGACGAAACAGTTTCGTGGTACCACCTCAGTTTACCGGGAATTCCCGGCCTTTGGCCGCTGTAACGTTGCGGACACGGCAAACCCTACTTCTTTCGGTTGGGGCTGCGGCTCCAAGGGGTAATTCGACCTCTGCCTTCGGACACCCTTTCACCAACCGGGTGTTCTCTAATTTCCAAAAAACAGCGCTACTCAATCCTTATCTTCGCCTTTGGTTTGATGATATCTTACCACGGGTTTTGGGGATTGTCAAGAGAAATACCCTTCTTCCTGCTGCTTTTCCTTTTCTTTTTGCTGAACCGGCATCCTTTGGGAGGACCGTGCCGTAAGATCACGAACTTTGTCAAACACCATCTGTTTTATACAAAAAGAATAAACATCTTGAAATGAAATTCACCATTTTATGAAAAAAGCTATTGACAAGTTACTTCCTTTGCGTTACAATAATAACATAGTTATTTTATGAGTATTTTTGCCAAAGAAGCTCATAAACAGAAAGGAGCTTTTGCATGGAATCCAGGATCCCATTCCGGTTAACCAAAAGTGAATTGGAAATTATGGAGGTATTGTGGCAGGAAGGACGTCCTCTCTCCCGAGGATTTATCATCAGCCACGCACCGCACCGCAGCTGGAAAGACAGTTCGATTCACATTTTACTTAACTCCATGCTGGATAAAGGCGCCATTGAAATTGTGGGCTTTGAACAAACCGGCCGTCGCATTGCCAGAACATTCCTCCCCACCCTTTCTCCGGACGAGTATTATGTGATGCAGATTAAGTCCCGCAACATCTACACCCGGGAAAGACTCCCCAATCTCATCAGCGCTTTGATCGCCGATGATGATGTAGACGACCAACTGTTGGACAAGCTGATTGCAGTGATCCAGGCGCGAAGAGAAAAACTGCACAGCAAGAAAAATGGCTGACGCAAATAATTCTTGAAATAAAAACCACCTATCCTATGGCAGGACGGGTGGTTTTTTCATAGATCTTTTTGATTAAGCGCAAGATTGGCTGTTGTCGGAAATCACGATTTCACCCTGAGAATTGGGATCGTCCCGGATGATTTCCCCCACTGCCGGGACCTGAATGGCGCCGGACAAGGGATTTTTAATGCTGAGTACCGGGGTCGTGATGGTGGCTTCTACCTGAGATTTTTCAAAGCAGAGATCGGCATTTTCCATTTCGCAGTCAATGAGCTTCAAGTTCTTGCAGTAGCAGAAGGGCTGAGTGCCTTTAATCTTACAGTGGATCAGGGTCAAACCGTCGGAGTACCAAGCCAGGTATTCTCCATTGATGACGCTATCCCGTACAGTGACATTTTTGGCGTGCCAGAAGGCATCCTTGGTATCAAAATTACACCGTTCAAACTGGGCGTTTTGGATGTACTGGAAGGAATACTTACCGGTCAGCCGAACATTGGTGAAGGTGAGATTTTCCGAGCGCATCATAAAGTATTCACTTTCGGCGCTGCTGTCCTCCATGGTAATGTTGTTCACCGACCAGCCAAATTCCGGGGAAACAATATCGCAGTGCTTCATGGTGATGTCACTGCACTCCCGCAGGGCTTTGATGCCGTGAAGTTTGGTGTTTTCAATGGTGGCTTGGTGGGTATACCACAGTGCAGCCCGGCAGAGCGGCGTCATTTCACTGTCCCGAATCACCAGATTGTGATCGTGCCAGAAGGGATAACGGAGATTGAAATAGCAGCGCTCCGCCTGAACATTCCGGCTTTCCTTAAAGGCGCTCTCCCCATCAGCAGGACCGTCAAAACGGCAATCCTGGGCCACCACCCCATCGCTGCCGTACAAAGCTCGTTCTTGGTCAAAGGTTTGATTTTGGATGAGTTTCATTTGAAAGCCTCCTGAATTGCTGTTTTCTCATTCCGGCGAACTCCCCTTCACCGGTTTTCAAATACTATTATAGTACACTTTACGAAAAAAGGCAAATACCTATCTTCCATGCTAAAACATGCCGAAAAGGTATGCAAGCAGGCCACTGGATGCAGAAAAACAGCCGATGCTGCAACACACCGGCCGTTTTTGGAACTGGGGTTTATTCTGCGTCCTTGTTTTTCTTGTGGGCGTTCATTTCGTTGATGGCATCCTTCCGAGAGAAGTTCAGCCGTCCCTGGTCGTCAATTTCGGTGACCTTGACAATGATCTGATCTCCCACGCTCACCACATCTTCCACCCGGTTGACCCGATGGTTTTCCAGCTGAGAAATGTGAACCAAGCCTTCCACTCCGGGAGCAATCTCCACAAAGGCGCCAAAGTTCATCAGCCGGGTCACTACGCCGGAGTACAGGCCGCC
>DVGY01000155.1 GCA_018712465.1 Candidatus Egerieicola pullicola
GCAGGTGATGGGTTCCTCGTCCCCGATGATCTTCTTCTGGAAGGCGGGATCAATGGGTTCGGGGGTTTTGCCGTATTCGCCCCGGACCAGGCCCTTGAATTCCTTGGTAACCATCTTATACCGCTCGCCCATAATCACGTTGAACACTGCCTGGGTGCCCACGATCTGGGAAGTGGGGGTGACCAGAGGAGGCATACCGGCATCCCGGCGCACACGAGGCACCTCTTCCAGCACCTGGGTGAGCTGGTCTTCCTTACCTGCCTGCTTGAGCTGGCTGAGAAGGTTGGACAGCATTCCGCCGGGCACCTGATAAATCAAGGCGTTGGCGTTGGTGGCCAGCATGGAGGGATCCAGCAGGCCGGAATCAATATACTTCTTCCGCAGGGTCATGAAGTAATCCCGGATTTCGTTGAGCAGCACCAGATCCAAACCGGTGTCGTACTCGGTGCCCTGGAGGGCTGCCACCATGGACTCGGTGGGGGCGTGGGACGTACCCAGAGCCAGAGGGCTGATGGCGGTGTCGATGGCATCGCAGCCCGCTTCAATGCCCTTCAGCAGGCACATAGAGGCCAAGCCGGAGGTGTAGTGGGTGTGAAGCTGAATGGGGATCTGAACCGCCTGCTTCAGCTCCTTCACCAGGTTGTAGGCCCGGTACGGGGTGAGCAGAGCCGCCATATCCTTGATGCAGATGGAATCCGCACCGGCGCTTTCCACCTGCTTGGCGTAGTTCACATAGTATTCGTCGGTGAAGGTGTCACCCAGGGTGTAGCTGATGGCAACCTGAGCGTGGCCCTTTTCTTTTTTGGCCGCCTTGATGGCGGTTTCCAGGTTCCGGATGTCGTTGAGAGCGTCGAAAATCCGGATGATGTCAATGCCGTTGGCGATGGACTTCTGGACGAAGTACTCCACCACATCGTCGGCATAGTGCCGGTAACCCAGCATATTCTGGCCCCGGAACAGCATTTGCAGCTTGGTGTTGGGCATGCCCTTGCGGATGGTCCGCAGCCGCTGCCAGGGATCTTCATTCAAAAACCGCAAACAGGCGTCGAAGGTAGCTCCGCCCCAAACCTCCGCAGAATAGTAGCCCACCTGGTCCATCTTGGCCAGAATGGGAACCATATCCTCAATGGGCATCCGGGTGGCAATCAGGGATTGATGGGCATCCCGCAGCGCCGTTTCGGTCACTTTAATCTTTGCCATGGTTCAATTACCTCACAAACACAAAATTACGCAATGGTGACCAACAGGTCCTGGGTGTCCACCGTGTCGCCCTTTTTAATCATCACAGAGGTGATCTTGCCGGCGTGGGGCGCCACAATGTCGTTTTCCATCTTCATGGCTTCCAGCACCAACAGTACCTGAGCTTCTTCCACGGTGTCCCCGACCTTCACCTTCACATCCATGACGGTGCCGGGCATGGGAGCGGTAACCTTATCCCCTTCGCCAGCCGCTGCGGAAGCTTCGGGAGCCGCCGGGGCCGCTGCAGGCGCTGCCACAGGAGCTGCTGCCGGAGCTGCTGCCACCGCAGGAGCCGCCGCACCGGTTTCCTCCACGGAAACCGCATAGGGAACGCCATTGACCGTTACAGTAAAGTTTTTCATAAAACTATCCTCCTGAAAATTCTTCCTACTATCATTACAGCACCGTGTTGGAGTGCTTCTTGCTCAGCCGGTTCATCCGCTTGTCCATCAAGGCTTCCAGGCCGTGGATCAAGGCGTCCCGGGTATCGGCAGGAGCCAAAATACCGTCCAGCAAACCGGCTTTGGCCGCCTCCATGGGGCTGGCCACCGTATCCGTATATTCTTCCGCCAACTGGGCCCGGACGGCAGCGGGGTCGTCCACCTGGCTCAGGCGGTTGTGGAGGGTGAATTCCACGGCGGTCTGCACCGGCAGAGCGGAAATCACCGCAGTGGGCCAAGCGTAAACCAGATCCGCACCGGCATTCCGGGAAGCCAAGGCCAGGTAAGCGGCGCCGATGGCCTGTCCGGTGAGCAGGGTCATCTTCACGGTGGTGGCTTCTGCATAGGTATTGGCCAAGCGGGAAGCGGCCTTCATCAAACCGGGACAGGAAGTCACAGTAAAGCCGGGAGTATCCAACAGGGTAATCACCGGCAGGGAGTAAGCGTCGCAAAACTGCATAAACCGGGCCAACTTATTGCAATCGGAGGTGTGCAGTTCTCCGCAGGCGGCTGCCACACCCACCGGCATACCGCCCAGCAGGGCCAGCATGGTAAAGCTGTTTTCCCCATAGGCAGCAGAAAGTTCCATGGCGCTGCCTCCGTCCACCAGGGCGTTGACCAAGGCTTTGGCATCGCCGCCGGGGCAGCTTTCCATCACCTTTTGGGCCGCAGCGGCATCCATGGCCGGTTTTCCTTCGTACATAGGCGGGGTGGAGAGGTTGTTCTGGGGCAGGTAGCCCAAAAGCTGTTTGACCTGCTGCGCGCCCTGGTCGTCGTCTTCCGCCACCAGGTTCACCAGCCCGGCCTTTGACACAAAGTCCGCCGTTCCGGCGTCATTTTTATCTTCCTTCTGAGAAGTGGTGAAGGGGGGATTTAAGAAAAACTCCCCATCCTTTGCCATGACCACGGCGTCGCAGCCGGCGGCCAGCATAGCAAAGGCGCCGGCGCAGGTACCGGCGACCCAAGCAATCTGGGGCACCACGCCGGACAAATTGTTGGCGCCCAGCAGCAGATCGCTGTAGGCGGTGAGCATTTCAGCTCCTTCTCCAATGGCCGCGCCTTTGCTGTCCAGCACTGCCACCAGCGGTGCGCCGGTTTTGGCAGCCAATTCATACAGCCGGCGGATTTTCCGGGCGTTGGCAACGGTCAAAGCGCCGCCTTCCGCTTCCGGTTCCTGGGCATAAGCGTATACCAGGGCTTGGTTTACCATGCCGTAACCGGTGACCACCCCAGCACCACCAAAAGCATCCAGCTCCACAAAGCTGCCGGCGTCAAACAAAGCGTTCAGCCGTTTTTTGGCCACGCCTTGCTTGGCATTTTGCTGCCATGCGGCAAGCTGTTCTAACTTGCTTTTAGGATTCATTTGTTGACTCCTCCATTCTTTGCCGGATTGAATTCAGCCCATTCCCTAAAAATTGAGATCCCGGGCATAAAATTTTCCACTATTATTATACACAAAACCCTCTGCGTACACAAGAGTGAAGGGGAAACTTTTTTCCTAAAATCCCCTTTTTGGTCTCGAAGGGCTTGCTTAATTCCGCTTTTTCCGTTTTTTACGCACTGAGTCTCCGAATTTCCCCAGTTTTTTCCCCAACGCAAAATACTCTCCGTGGGCGTAGGCCAAAAGCCCGGCTTTGGACAGGTCCAGCTTACCTGCCTGGTCCAGCAAAGACTCCTCCACATTCACCCGGACAATTTCGGCGGTAAACATATGGTGGGTGCCCAAGGGGACGATGTCCTTCACCCGGCATTCCAAGCTCACTGGGCTCTGCTCCACCATGGGGGCTTCAATCTCTTGGCTGGGGGCCGGGGTCAGGCCGCAGTGGGAAAATTTATCCACCTGCCTGCCGCTGCGGCAGCCGCAAAAGTCCACCGCCTTGACCAAAGCTGCCGTAGGCAGATTGATGCAGAAGCAGCGGCTTTTTTGGATCAGCTCATAGGAATACCGTTCCGGGCGCAGGGAGATGTAGGTCATGGGGGGACGGGTGTTCAACACTCCGGTCCAGGCCACAGTCAGGACGTTGGGGTGTTCCAGATCCCCGCAGCTCACCAGCACCGGAGGCACCGGGGCCAGCAGCACGCTTCCTTTCCAGGATTGCTTCATTGTGTTTTCTCCTTTCCGCTGAAAAAAGGCAGAAAAAAAGAAGCTGCAAGGGCAGCCTCTCGTTTTTCCTCCCGATCAGTTGGCTCTGGTCACTTTGCCGGAGCGCAGGCAGCGGGTGCAGGCGTATACATGGCAGGGTTTGCCGTCCACCACAGCCTTCACGCGCTTTACGTTGGGCTTCCAAGTCCGGTTAGAACGACGGTGGGAGTGGGACACCTTGATCCCGAAAACCATGCCCTTACCGCAGAAATCACACTTTGCCATTGTTTTGCACCTCCTGTACAACAGATAAAAGGAGCCGTTTGGCCCCTGCTTGTCTGACTAACAACGACCATTGTAACAGATACTGAGAAAAAATGCAAGCCTTTTTTTCCAAAAAGGGAATGTTTTGAAAATTCTATGGTTTCTGACTAAAATTCCCAGAACATCTCCCTGAAAAACCGGCCTGCCAAACCAGCAAGCCGGAAAACAGAGGAAAGGATGCCGGAAAAAACCGGATTACTCCCCTTCCCGGATAGTGATGGAGGTAATCACCGGCTGCTCATCGGCGGGAATGGTTCCGTTGTCGTCGGTGGGCTGAGCGGACTCGCAGATTTCATCCACAATGTCCATGCCTTCGGTGACGTAGCCGAAGCAGGCGTACTGCCCATCTAGGAAGGTGGAGTCCTCCTGAACAATGAAGAACTGGGAGGAGGCGCTGTCGTAATCGCTGGAGCGGGCCATGGAGATGGCGCCCCGGGTATGGGACAGGTTGTTTTCCACCCCATTGGCGGAAAATTCGCCCTTGATGGTGGTGTCGCTGCCGCCGGTGCCGTTGCCTTCCGGGTCGCCGCCCTGCATCATAAAGCCGTCCATAATCCGGTGGAAGGTCAAACCGTCATAAAAGCCGCTGCGGGCCAGATTGACGAAGTTCTCCACGGTAATGGGGGCGGCGTCGGCGTCCAGTTCCACTGTGACGGTGCCGTAATCCTGGATTTGGATGTCGGCGTAGTAATCCGGGGCGGCGCTGGCGTGGTTCACCCCCAGCACAATCCCCACCACAGCGCAGGCCACCACCACAATCCCGGCAATCACTCCGGCCAGGATCTTGTTCCGTTTGGACTTTTTCCGGATGGAAAAGCAAAGGCTGTCGATTCTTCCCAGCACCGCCCGCTGAGCGGTCTCCGGCAAAGCGTCCTGCTGGGTCTGGGCCTTCCACTGCTGGTGAAGCTCCTCCGCCGTCATGGCAAAGGGGATCTTTTTGTGGGTGGAAACGGCGTCGCAGATCGAGGCCACTGTCTGCTCTTCCCCATCCAAAATCTTCTGCACTGCTTCCGGCTTCCATTCCAGCAGGGCGGCCAGCCGTTTGGCGTCGTACCCGCAGACCCCGTGAAGCACAAAAAGAAACCGGGCCAGATCGGTGAGGTTGCCCAGGACCAGTTCCCAGGGCTGTCCTTCCAAGCACAGCTTTTTCCCCAAAGCAAGCCCATCGCCGCCGTCCTTGGGCAGCTGAAAGGCTTTGGGATTTTTCTTTTTGGTTTTGGTGATGCAGTAAGCAATGGTTTTGGCTGTGGCTTTCTTTTCAAAAGCCTCCTGGGAAGCAATTTCTCCTGCCAACAGACTATCCCACAGATTTTGAAAGATGGGTGCAACGGCGCTGGAAGCGGTTTTTTCATTGTCCAACAGCAGCCGGCACAAGCCGTACACCTCCGCCTTTACTCCGTGATAGAGGGCGGTCATATCCTTGACACTGCCCTTTTTCGCCAATTCAATGGTGGATGCCATGGTGAATTACCCAACTCCTTTATGATTGATTTCTGCTGCGGCGTCCAAGGGCGCCGGTTTTTCGCGTTGCTCCCTAGTATAAACCCCAATGGAAAAATGGAGCTAAAAGAAATATGAACCAATTGTGAATTTTTGGAAAGCGGCCCAAGCCCGCATCCCCTTCCATTTCCTCCCAAGGGATTTTTCTCTGAACAGAATTTGAACTCTCCCCTCAGGTCTTGTTTTTTCCTGGTTCAGCCGTTATAATGAAACATAGATTTGTTTTCGGTATAATCTGGAAAAAGCAGTTTACCCTATCACTGTACCGGAAAGGAGATTGGATTTTGTTAAGTGCTCTTTTCAGCGGCAGCCCCATGGCCATCCTCTACACTTTTTTGGCCCTGGCCATTGTGCTGTTCACCGGCATCCCCTTCCACGAATTTGCCCACGGGTGGACCGCAGAGCGGTTTGGGGACCACACAGCCCGTCTCTCCGGGCGGATGACCGTCAATCCCTTTGCCCACTTCGACCTGTTCGGCACCTTGATGCTGTTTTTAGTGGGAATCGGCTTTGCCAAACCGGTACCCATCAACCCCAACAACTTCAGAGGAAACAAAAAGGTAGGGGTG
>DVGY01000156.1 GCA_018712465.1 Candidatus Egerieicola pullicola
ATACATTGGGGTAACCCCAAAAACGGAAAAGGAGATGATTGGCTATGAGCGAGAATTTAGTCCACTATCAGATCATGCCGCCCATGGCAGTGGAATTTACGGTGGATCAGGAGATCCTTCTGCCGGATTACCTGCCCGGGGTGTTTAAGATTCTTTCCGCGTGGATGGAACCGGATCTGCGCTGGAACCGGCTGAGTGAAAATCGGGCCCAGTTGGAAGGCAGCGCGAAATTATTGGTGCTCTATGCCGCCGATCAGGACGACCAGCTTCATCTGGCAGAACACACTGCCGAGCTGAGCAAAGCGGTAGAGCTGCCCAACGGGGAAGGGGAAATGCAGATTTCTTGGCAGATTCAAAGCTGCCGGCTTACCGCTATCCCCAGCGATCGCCGCCGGATTGGCTGTCGGGGGACGGTGGTGGTGCGGATCCGCCAATGCAGTATGCAGCCTCAACCTTTGCCGGAGCGGTTTGACGGGTTGGAATGCCGGCGGGTGCCGTTGGAGTTTTGTTGTCGGACGGTGCAGGGGTCCAGCCGTTTTCCGGTGCGGGACACCCTTCATCTGGGGGCTGGGGAAGGAACTCCAGAGCGGGTCATCCGAGCCTGTGCTCAGGGCCTCTGCCAGGACGGCAAGGTGCTGGCAGGAAAAGCGGTGGTCAAGGGTACTCTGCGGGTGGAGGTGCTGTGGTACTGCAAGCAGGGCAATCTTCATGAAAATACCTTTGAGCTTTCCATCAGCCAAATCGTGGACCTTCCCGGCTTGGAACCGGAGGACTGCATCCAGTGGCAGCTTGCGGTAAACCGCTGTCATGTCCGCCCGGGAGAGGAAGAAGATCCGCAATCCCTGGAGGTGCAGCTGGAGGTAACCGCCAGTGCCATTGCAGTGGGGAAACGGCGGCTGGAATTGGTGGAGGACGGCTATTCCACCCGCTACGAAACCAAACTTACCACCTCTTCCGCCTCGGTGCGGCAGTTGGTGTGCTGCCTGCATCAAACCGGCACCTTCCGCCAAACCCTTTCTCTTCAGGATGCAGGTATCACCAAGCTTCACTGTGTTCTGGCCAAACCGGAACCGGGAGCTCTGCTGCCGGAAGAAGCGCAGGTTCAGGCCATGCTTTCGGTTTGCGTGGTGTTTACTGATGAATCGGGGGTCTGCCGCTCGGTCCTCAATGAGATTCCCATGACTCTGCCCTTGGAAGGAGTGGAACCGGATCCTTCCTTGCAGTTGGAGCCGGTCCTGGTGACAAAGCCAATTTCCTATCACCTTACCGGAGAAGGGCAGCTGGAGATTTCATTGGATTGGGAGTTGCAGGGATTGGTGTTTTGCAGCAAGACCGTCACTTATCTTTCCGGTGCGGAGGTGGATACCGATCACCCCATCGCTCAGCCGGAAGATCTGGCTTTCAAGCTGCTGTTTCCCAAGGCGGGGGAGAGTTTGTGGGAGATCGCCAAACGCTGCCACACCACCTTGGATGGAATCCGTCAGGCCAACGAAGGGATCGCTGATCCGTTGGAAGCCGGAACTATGTTGATGGTCCCCATCCGCAGCGGACGGGAGTAAGGAGGGAACGCTATGCTGCAAACGGCACAGGTCATGGAAGACATGGCGGCCTGCACCGATGGAGATATTTATATCGGGGTTGTGGGGCCGGTGCGCACCGGAAAATCAACTTTTATCAAGCGGTTTATGGAACTGTTGGTGCTGCCAGGAATGGAACCGGACAGCCGCCGGGATCGAGCGTTGGATGAACTTCCTCAATCCGGGGCAGGGCGCTCTATTATGACCACCGAACCTAAATTCGTCCCAGAACAAGCTGCCGCCCTGAAACTGGCGGAAAACCAGTGGGTGAACGTTCGGCTCATTGACTGTGTGGGATACATTGTTCCCAGCAGTTTGGGTTATTTTGAGGACGAAGCCCCTCGAATGGTCAAAACTCCCTGGTTTGACCACGAAATCCCCTTTAACCTGGCGGCAGAGGTGGGAACCCGGAAGGTGATTACCGAGCACTCCACAGTAGGGGTAGTGGTCACTACCGACGGCACCATCAGCGAAATCCCTCGAGCAGAGTACCAGGAAGCGGAACAGCGGGTCATCGAAGAATTGAAGCTATTGCAAAAGCCTTTTGTGGTGCTGCTCAATTCCACTCTGCCTCATGCTCCGGAAACCAAGGCTCTAGCTGAAGAACTCAACGAAATGTATCAGGTGCCGGTGCTTCCGGTAAGTTGTCCGGATCTTACGCAGGAGGATATTGTTCAGTTGATGAGCAGCCTGATGAGCCGTTTTCCGGTGCGGGAGTTGTCTTTCCGAATGCCGGGCTGGGTTCGGGGCTTGCCGGAAGACCATTGGCTGAAGCAAAAACTCCGGGAACTGATTCGCCAGTCTTTCCGAGAGTTGAGCTGTTTTGCCGATCTGAACCCTTGCTGCCAAAATTTGGCTCAGCAGGACATTTTCAGCGGGGTGGAGATCCTTTCTTCGCAACCGGGGGAAGGAAGTGCTCTCTGTCAAATCCATTTGGAGGAAACCCTCTTTAACCGGATTCTTTCGGAATATACCGGCCTGGACCTCTCCCACTCGGAAGAACTGTTCCCCTTGCTCAGCAGTCTTACTAAGGCCAAGGAGGCCTTTGACCGGATTCAAGGCGCCTGGGAAGAAGCCCAGGCCACCGGCTATGGCATTGTAATGCCAACTATGGATCAACTGGTACTGGAAGATCCCAAGATCATTAAGCAGGGAGGAAAATATGGAGTAAATCTTTCTGCCACCGCTCCCAGCATTCATCTGATTAAATCCAACATCACCGCCCAGGTCAATCCCATTGTGGGCAGTGAAAGTCAATCGGAGGAGCTGGTTCATTATTTGATGAAGGAGTTTGAGGAAAATCCTCAAAAATTATGGGATTCCAATATTTTTGGAAAATCTCTTCACGAGCTGGTCAACGAAGGGCTGCACAACAAGCTCAGCCGGATGCCCCCTGCCGCCCGGATGAAGATCCAGGAAACCATCGAGCGGATCATCAACGAAGGTTGTTCCGGGCTGATCTGCATTTTAATTTAAGTGAAATCGGCGGCTTTTTCCCAAAGAAGAGGGAAGGCCGCCGATTTTTTTGGATCGAGTTTGAATTTGGAAATTTGGCCATGTTCGATTACCGCACTGTGCTAGCTTGGAATTTGCAATCTGCTTTAGTAAAAATTGCCCACTTTTTTGTTGCGGTATCTGGGAAAGCATGGTACAATAGACAAAAAAGAAAAGGATGGTGACATATGGAATTCTTTCAGGAAACACAAGGCGGATTGTTGTTTTCCCGGCGGGGAGAACAGGTTTTGATTCGTCCTTGGGGAAAAAACAGTTTGCGGGTACAGGCAACAAAAAACGCTGCTTTTTCGCCGGAAGATTGGGCTTTGACCTTGCCGGTGGAGTCCTGCGCCACAGAGATCCGCTATACAGAGGATGGAGCAGAATTGGTCAACGGCGGGATTCGGGTGACCATCAATCCTTTTGGCAAGCTGGCGTTCTATCATGAAGACAAATTACTGTTGAAGGAGTATTACCGTACTTGGGAATACGGCACCGAAGGTTGGAAAGATCTGGATCAAATCACCCAGATTAAACAGGCTGCCAGAGAATACCGGGTGAAGGGAAGCGATCATTACCGCATTACCCAGCTTTTTGAAGCAGATCCGAAGGAAAAGATTTTCGGTATGGGTCAGTATCAGCACGGTTACTTGGATCAAAAGGGCTGCCGGTTGGAACTGATGCAGAAAAACACCCAGGCATCTGTGCCCTTCTATCTTTCTAATTTAGGGTATGGCTTGTTGTGGAATAACCCGGCGGTAGGAGAAGCGGATTTTGTGAAAAATCAGACCCGCTTTACCGCTGATTGTGCCAAACAGATTGATTATTGGATCACTGCTGGAGATACTCCTGCTCAGATCCACGATCAATATATGGACGTAGTAGGGAAGCCTCCTGCAATGCCGGAACATGGCTTGGGCTTTTGGCAGTGTAAACTGCGGTATCAGACCCAGGAAGAGGTGCTTCAAGTTGCCCGGGAATACCATCGCCGGGGCATTCCGGTGGATGTGATCGTCATCGACTTCTTCCATT
>DVGY01000157.1 GCA_018712465.1 Candidatus Egerieicola pullicola
TCCCGACGCCACCGAGGAAGAATGTATCGAAGCCTGCAAAGCGGCTTGTGCTGATGAATTTATTGACCGGATGCCGGATGGCTACCGTACCCGGATCGAACGGGGCGGCAATAACGTTTCCGGCGGACAGAAACAGCGGTTGTGCATTGCTCGGGCTCTGTTAAAAAAGCCGAAAGTGCTGATTCTGGACGACTCCACCAGTGCGGTGGATACTGCTACCGATGCTAAAATCCGGGCAGCTTTTGCCAAGGAAATCCCCGGTACCACCAAAATCATTATTGCTCAGCGGATCTCCAGTGTGGAGTCTGCCGACCGGATCCTGGTGTTGGACGACGGCAAAATCAACGCTTTTGACACCCACGAAAACCTGTTGAAGAACAACGCAATTTACCAAGAGATCTACACCTCCCAGAAGGAGGGCGGCGGCGACTTCGATCAGCCGGCATAATTGAGGAAGGAGGAAATGGTTTTATGAAGGACAGAAAACATAAGGCCCGGGTGACCACGGCGGCGTCTCTCATCAAGCGGGTCATCCAATATATGCTTCATTACTATAAAATCCAGTTTATCCTGGTGGTTATCTGCATTTTGATTACTGCCATTGCCACAGTGGTGGGAGCCACCTTCCCTCAAAAGTTGGTGGATGAGTATATTGTGCCTATGATGGCCAACGGCTCCACCGATTTCAGTGAATTGGCTTCCGACCTGGTGCGTTTGGCCTGTATTATGGCTGTGGGCGTGGTTACCGCCTTTACCTACAACCGGATTATGGTCAACGTCAGCCAAGGCACCATGCGTCACCTTCGGGACGACTTGTTCCACAACATGGAAGCACTGCCCATTAAATATTTCGACACCCACGCTCACGGCGATATTATGTCCGTCTACACCAACGATGTGGACACCCTGCGGCAGCTGCTCAGCCAAAGCATTCCCCAGATCATTAACTCGGTGATTACCATGGTAGCAACGTTCATCACCATGATCGTCTTAAATGCCGCTTTGACGGTGATCTCCATTATTACTGCGATTGTCATGCTGATTGTTACCTCTCAGTTTTCCAAGCTGTCCGGCAAATACTATGTCCACCAGCAGAAGGATTTGGGTGCTGTGGACGGCTTTATTGAAGAAATGCTGGACGGCCAGAAGGTAGTGAAGGTGTTCTGCCGCGAAGAGGCCGCCAAAGCGGACTTCCACAAAGTCAACGACAAATTGCGCAACAGCACCGACAAAGCAAACAGCTACGCCAACCTGTTGATGCCTGTCAACGCCAATATCGGCTGGATCAGTTATGCCTTGGTGGCGGTGGTAGGTGCGATTCTAGGAATCAATGAATTGGCCGGTGTCACCATCGGCACTGTGGTGACCTTTGTTGGCTTGAACAAGAGCTTTGCTAACCCCATCACCCAGGTGAGCCAGCAGGTGAACTTTGTAGTCAACGCTGCGGCTGGTGCACAGCGTGTGTTTGAGCTGATGGATCAGGTCCCCGAAACCGATGAAGGCTATGTGGAACTGGTCAATGCCAAGATGGATGAAAATGGCCAGCTCACCGAATCTGAAACCCGCACCAATCTGTGGGCTTGGAAACATCCCCATAAAGCGGACGGTACGGTCACCTATACCAAGTTGGAAGGCGGCGTAGTGCTGGACCATGTGGACTTTGGTTATTCGGAAGACAAAATTGTCCTTCACGACATCAGCCTTTACGCCAAACCGGGCCAGAAGATCGCCTTCGTGGGCGCAACCGGCGCCGGTAAAACCACCATTACCAACCTGATTAACCGGTTCTACGACATTGCCGACGGTAAAATCCGCTACGACGGCATCAACATCAACAAGATCAAAAAGGCGGACCTCCGCCGGTCCTTGGGTATGGTGCTGCAAGATACCCATCTGTTCACCGGCACGGTGATGGATAACATCCGTTACGGCAAGCTGGATGCCACTGACGAAGAATGCATCAAGGCGGCTAAGCTGGCCAACGCCGACGGATTTATCCGCCGTTTGCCGGACGGCTATCAGACCATGCTTACCGGTGATGGCGCCAATCTGAGCCAGGGCCAGCGTCAGCTGCTGGCCATTGCCCGGGCTGCGGTCGCCGATCCGCCGGCACTGATTTTGGATGAGGCCACCTCTTCCATCGACACCCGTACCGAGAAGCTGGTTCAGGACGGCATGGACGCTTTGATGAAGGGACGCACTACCTTCGTCATTGCTCACCGGTTGTCTACGGTGAAGAATTCCGACTGCATCATTGTAATGGAACAGGGCCGGATCATCGAACGGGGCACCCACGACGAATTGATTGCCGCCAAGGGCAAGTACTATCAGCTTTATACCGGCAACTTTGCCGCATAAGCAAAACAAGAAAAGGCGAGTTTTCTCTTTCGGGGGAAGCTCGCTTTTTTGTTGGGCTTATTTTTCCGGGGCCACGTGGAATGCTTTGTGGAAGTGCCCGAATGGTTGCTTGCTGTGTGGATTTAGGAAATAAAATCAGGGAGGAAGGCAGGGTTCCGGTTTAGGCGGTTTACTTTTTTCTGTAGTTGGCGGAAATTTATATTTCGCAAACATTTCTCAAAACATTCTCAAATACCGTGGCGGTATTCTATCCTTACCAACTACAGAAAAGGAGTAATTATCATGAACAAACACGATCAAGATTTTCTGGTGCAAAAGATTCGCACGCAGTATGCAGAAAAAGAACACACTCAGCTGGATGCCTTAAAAAAGCTGGATGCAAAGGTAAAGCGTCCGGCAAAGGTATTGGCCTACCTTCTGGGCGTGGTGGGTGCGATCGTACTGGGCTGCGGCATGAGTTTGGTAATGACCGACATTGGCGCAACGCTGGGAATCGCAAATACCATGGCGCCGGGAATTGTAGTGGGGATTGTGGGCTTGGTGTTGGTTGTCGTAAACTACCCTATCTTTCAAGGCTTTTTAAGTTCTCGCCGGAAAAAGTATGCCGATGAAATTATGGCGCTCAGCGACAAGCTTTTGGACAGGCAATAATCCAGATACCAAGCAATGGGAGGGTGTTTTAGCAACCTTCTTTGACGGTTCCATATTTTGTGAGTACTGCTTTTCAACGTCCGGCACGATCATTTGAACCTGAAAATAAAAATGAGGATACAACCCTCCTATTTGGGAGTGCGTTGTATCCTCGTTTGCTGTTTGGAGCGATGAAATGCACCGTTATTGAATGGATTTACCCAAATCGTAAGCTTGCTGCAGCTCCGGTTTGCCCTGGATGTCTCCAATTCCGCCGTTTTTCCCTGCCAGAACATGGCCCAGATTCTTCCAGCGAAGATGTTCTGCCAGATGGTCGTAGTACAGCAGCACGTCCTCAAAGGCGTTGCCTTCTGCCGCCATCAATAGAGCGCAGCAGCGGCCTTGTCCCCGAAGCAGGTTTCCGTCCCCCTCTTCTAGGGCAAATAGCCGGTCGATGGCGGTGCGGATCTGGCCGCTCATATTCCAGTAGTAGAGGGGAGTGGCGAATACAATCACGTCACATTCTTTGACGGCAGGATAAATTTGGGCCATGTCATCCTTTTGAACGCAGGGACATTCCCGGCTGCTGTGTCCGCCGAAGCATCCTTTGCAACCGTGGATATTCATTCGGTCCAAGAAAAATTCGGTAACGGTGTTGCCGGCGCTTTGGGCTCCTTGGGTAAAGGACTTCACCAAAGCAGAGGTGTTCCCGTTGGGCCGGGGACTGCCGTTTAAGATTACAATTTTCTTTCCCATCGGATGGTTGCCTCCTTTAAAATTGATCTGCTAAGGCGGCGGCTTGGGCGCAGCCATCGGTCTTTTCAATATCTCCAATGTTCAACACGCCGGGGATCAACACCTCTCCCACCATCTTCCAGTTCAGCAGGGCGGCGGACCGTTCAAGGGGGATTCGCACCCCGTCCAACACCGTCTTATCGTTTTCTTCGCAGCAGGCAATCAGGCCGCATTCTTTTCCGGCAAGATCTTTCCCTGCCACACAGAAAGAGTAGATTCGGTCGATCACCCCTTTGATTTGGGCAGGGATAGAATACCAGTACACCGGCATGGTATACACAATGGCATCCGCTTCTAGAATAGCCGGGGCGATTCGATTGAAGTCGTCGTCAAAGGAGCAAGCCTTTCCGGTTTGAAAACAGGTTTCACAGGCATGGCATCCGCCGATCTTCATCATGGCAGTATCAAATCGGGTGACAGTATGGCCCTTTGCTTTGGCGGCCTGCACAAAAGCATCGGTCATGGCAAAGCTGTTGCCTTTTTTTCGGGGGCTGCCGGTGATTACTACAATTTTTTTGCTCATATCAGGTTCCTCCGTCCTTGGCAGAAAAGTTACTTCTGAATGGTGTTGGAATTTTGGTTGTAAGCCTTAGCCACGCATTTCCATTCTCCGTTCATTTTCAGCAAAAGCAGCACATCGGTGAAGTCAATGCGATTGCCCCAGCCCTGTTCCAACACTCGGACCACGGCCAAAGATTCCTCCACCAGCAGCACGTCTACCCGAGCTTTGAAATGGTCGCCTCCGGGGACGGTGTCTACATTGTGGTAAAACTGTTCAATGGAGCCGTGTTCCAGTGTTCCGTCCAGATAGCCGAATAAGACGGCCTCATCAATAAACAGTTCCTTGGCGTACTTGCTGTTGCCTTCTGCCACACTTTTGACAAATTTCATAGCGGCTTCTTCCACAGCCTGATATTCTTGAATGGGTGCTCTCATCTAAATACCTCCTTAATGTTAATAGATCGGGATGAACTTCTATGGGGTCAGTGAATTGACTTTCCCTTGGGTTTCTAATATAATCATAACAAGAATAGAACCAAAATCAAGTACGCACATAAAAGTGCGATACTTACAGTAAAGTGCAATACTTACCAAAAGGAGAGTATAATATGGGACAACGCTGCATTGCCAATGAATGCTTGGGCACCACCGGATTTAGTTATACCCTTTCTCTAATCAATGGGAAATACAAAATGACCATCCTTTACACCCTGATGGAATTTGGGGTGGTGCGGTTTAACGAGATGAAAAAGTATATTGGTGGGATTTCCTATAAAACCCTCAGTTCTACGTTAAAGGAACTGGAAGCGGATCAGCTGGTGCTGCGCAAGGAGTACCCCCAGATTCCTCCTAAGGTGGAATACAGCCTTACAGAACGGGGGAAATCTCTGATTCCCATTTTGGATGGAATGTGCGAATGGGGAGATAAGCACCGGTTGTGATACCCTTTCAATGACGGTAAAGCTCACGGTACAGAAATGCTCATAAGGCATACCTGGGGATAAAAACCAAGTATTTGCTATTTTGTAGAAAATGAAATAAAATAGAGATAACAAATAAGCTGCTGTTTTAAGCAGCAATCCGTCCCTCGTCCGATTCTTTTGAAAAATGAAATTGAAATGGAGGAAACTAAGATGGAAGAAAAATTGGTTCTCACCCAGGAATGGGATAAAACTTTTCCCAAAAGCGATAAGGTCAATCACCGCAAGGTGACCTTCCACAACCGATACGGCATTACTCTAGCTGCTAACCTCTATGAGCCCAAAAATGCGCAGGGTAG
>DVGY01000158.1 GCA_018712465.1 Candidatus Egerieicola pullicola
GGATCAGGTACCGTATCAAATCCGCAGCATCGCTGAAAAACAGGCAAAAAAAGAGAGCCGACCTCATCGGCTCTCCGAGAAAATGGTTTTACTTTTTTAATCCTGCATTTATGCACTGCTTCCGATATTGTCCCGGCGCGATGCCCTTCACCTGTTTGAAGGCTTTGGAAAACACCACCGCATCCTTATAGCCGCAGGAATGAGCAATGTTTTGCAGGGAATATTGGGTGGTGCGGAGCAATTCGCAGGCCCGGTGGATCTTGAAGTTGGTCAAGTATTCCTGGGGGGACTGGTGGAGATGCTCCTGAAACAGGGTGAACAGGTAGCTGCGGTTGATGCCCACATATTCCGCCACGTCGGCGATCAGAATGCCTTGGGAGTAATTGTGGCGGATAAACTCCATGGCCTTGGCCACATAGTCCACCCGTTTCCCGTTCCCTCGGGTGGGGCAAGTAGCGGGAAGGCTTTGGGCCAGCACTCCGAAAAACTGGTACAGCAGGCCCTGCAAAAACAGTTCGTGAGTAAAGCCGGCACAGTTGTGCTGCAGCATCTGCTCTACAATGGAGCGCAGCGCCAGGTTATGCTCACAGGAGAAAGTGGGATTTTTCCGGCTCAGCCCCAACCGCTGAAGGTACTCTGCGGCGTACACCCCATCAAAGGCAATCCAAACATAACTCCAGGGATGCAGCTGGTCCGCCTGATACCGGTGGGTGAGGTTGGGAGGAACTACAAAGCCTTGGGTGGCGGACAAG
This sequence comes from Candidatus Egerieicola pullicola, assembly GCA_018712465.1. Taxonomy (GTDB): domain Bacteria; phylum Bacillota; class Clostridia; order Oscillospirales; family Ruminococcaceae; genus Egerieicola; species Egerieicola pullicola. Next base: position 753 of record DVGY01000158.1, read on the forward strand.
CGGTAGGGCCGGTCTTCCAGCCAAAAGGTGCCTTCTCCTTCCAAGATATAATGTAAGATCCAGGTAGGGCGGACAGCCGGGCCGTAATTGTGCAAGGGCAGACAACGGCTTCTCCCGGCATAACAAAGGTAAAAATCGTCGCTCTTTTTTTCCAGCAAGGGAAGGTACTCGGTGTTTTCCATGGGTCACTTTCTTCTTTCCAAAGGTGATGTCAAATGACGTTGTTGCAAAATTTCTTAAAAACTAAGACTCCATTTGCTATTTCTTGTCTTATTATACCAGATTTTGTAGATCGAAAGGGGTATTTTAAACGGTTTGTTTGGTATCGGAAACATAACGGGAATGATTGCACTTCCTTTTTCTCCCAAAGGATGGTATAATAGCAGCAAATGCCGGACTTGGTTTCGGGGCTTGAGATGGTTTTTCCGTTCAAACGTGGGGGACAGTTTCCCCGGCACAGACCGGACTTGGCCATCCTCCCGGCGTCCGGGCTATGGACTCTCTGGAAAGGAGAATCAAAGGATATGGAGTTAAAATCCATTGCTGCTTGGCGGGCTGAGCTGGAAAGCGGAAACCTGGACCCGGCGTTGCAGCGTTTGTACGGGGCAGATTCCTTTGGGGCGCCCAAACTGCGGCAGCGTTTTTTGGAGGCTTTGGAGGGTTTTGAACAAACCTTCCCGGAACGGACTTTGACCGGTCTGTTTTCCGCTCCCGGCCGCACCGAAGTGGGAGGCAATCACACCGACCATCAACTGGGCTGGGTGTTGGGCGCAGCGGTAAGCTTGGATGTCATTGGGGTGGTGTCCCCCCGGGAGGACAACATCATCCGGGTCCAGTCGCAAGGCTACGAGCTGGAAGAGGTGGACCTGTCCCGGTTGGAGCTGGTGTCGGAAGAAAAAGAGACTTCCCAGGCTTTGATTCGGGGGATTGCCGCTCGGTTTTCCCAGTTTGGTTACCGCATCGGGGGTTTTGACGCTTACACCGCCTCCGCAGTGATGAAGGGGGGCGGGCTCTCCTCTTCGGCAGCCTTTGAAGTACTGATTGGTACCGTGCTCAACCATCTTTACAACGGTGGCCTGGTGGATCCCCAACGGATTGCCCAGGTGGGGCAGTATGCGGAAAATGAATATTTCGGCAAGCAGTGCGGCTTGATGGATCAGATGGTCAGCGCCGTAGGGGGTTTTGTCTCCATTAACTTTGGCGGAGAGCGGCCCCAGATCCGGCAGATTCCCTTTGATTTTTCCAAGGTACATCACCATCTCTGCGTCACTGAGGTGGGAAGCAGCCACGAAAACCTTTCTGAGGAATACTCCGCCATCCCGGCAGAAATGAAGGCGGTGGCAGCCTGCTTTGGTCAGCAGGTGCTGAGTCAGGTCAGTGAAGAGGATTTCTATCTGGCTTTGCCGGAACTTCACGACCGGGTCAATGACCGGGCCATTCTCCGGGCAGCTCACTTCTTTGGGGAGACCCGCCGGGCCAAACAAGAGGCCCAAGCCCTGGAAAACGGGGATTTTGACCGATTTTTAGAGTTGGTGAAGCAGTCGGGACAGTCCAGTTTCCGCTGGCTGCAAAATATCTTTGCTCCCCAGGACCCCATCCATCAGCCAGTGTCTCTGGCGCTGTTGGCCAGCGAACATCTCCTGGGAGGAAGAGGGGCCTGCCGGGTTCACGGCGGCGGATTTGCCGGCACCATTCAGGCTTTTGTGCCGGACGATCTCCTTTGCAGTTATGTAAAGACCATGGAAGAACTGTTCGGCCCAGGCAGTTGTCACCGGCTGGCCATTCGTCCTTGGGGCGGAGTGTGTCTGCATATCCCCGGCACCCATCACCGGTGAGTGTACAGTGCAGGCAGTCCGGCAGAAGGCTGCCGGTTCGTTTCCCTACTATCCTACGTTTTATCTGCGCTTGCGTTTGCCTGCAAGCCAAACTTCACTTGGAAAGGAAGGATTTTCATGTCCGTACTGATTACCGGCGGAGCCGGGTTTATTGGATCCCACACCTGTGTAGAGCTGCTTCAGGCAGGGGAAGAGATTGTGGTGGTGGATAACTTTGTCAACTCTAAACCTGCCGCGGTGGAAGCGGTGAAAACCATTACCGGCAAGGATTTTCCCTTTTATGAAGTAGATCTGCTGGACGAAGAGGGTCTGGAACGGGTCTTTTCCGAAAACCAGATCGACTGCGTCATCCACTTTGCCGGCCTGAAAGCGGTGGGGGAAAGTGTGCAGCAGCCCCTGCGGTACTACCACAACAACCTTACCGGTTCTTTGATCCTCTGCCGGGTGATGGAGCGCCACGGCTGCAAGCGGATGGTATTTTCTTCCTCCGCTACAGTGTACGGCAATCCCCATACCGTGCCCATCACCGAGGATTTTCCCCTGTCCACCACCAATCCCTACGGTTCCACGAAGCTGATGCTGGAACGGATCTTCGGGGATCTTTGTGTGCCGGATCCGGAATGGAGCGTCACTCTGCTGCGGTACTTTAACCCCATCGGCGCCCACGAAAGCGGTTTGATTGGGGAGGACCCCAACGGTATTCCCAACAATCTGATGCCCTATATCTGCCAGGTGGCGGCAGGAAAGCTGGATCACCTGAACGTGTTCGGCAACGACTATCCCACCCACGACGGTACCGGAGTTCGGGATTACATCCATGTGGTGGATTTGGCTAAGGGTCACTGCAACGCCGTGCGGTATGCCCGGCAGCACACCGGCTGCGACGCCATTAACCTGGGCACCGGTAAGGGTTACTCGGTGTTGGACATCGTCCACGCCTTTGAAACCGCCACCGGGGTGAAGGTGCCCTATGAAATCGCCCCCCGCCGGGCGGGAGACATCCCCACCTGCTATGCCGATCCGTCTAAGGCCAAACGTGTGCTGGGCTGGGAAGCCAAGTATGGGCTGGAGGATATGTGCCGCAGTGCGTGGAATTATATTCAGAAGAAACAGGAGCGGGAAGGAAAGGAACGCCGTTCCGAGGATTGAGAGCAGGAAAATGGTTTTTCTTTTGCGGCGGCTTGTTTCGGCAGGCCGCTGCCCTTTGTTACCTATGCTAGGAGGATTGGTATTTGATGAACATTCTTTTTCTTGGCGATGTGGTGGGACAGCCGGGATGCCAGGCTGTGCGGCGGTTTTTGCCGGGCTTTAAGCGGGAGCATTCGGTGGATGTGGTGATCGCCAACGGGGAAAACTCCGCCATCGGCAACGGTATCCTTCCCCAGTCCGCCAACCACCTGCTGGACAGCGGGGTGGACCTGCTCACCACCGGCAATCATGTGTTCCGCCGCCGGGAGATCTATCCCTATCTGGATGCCCATCCGGGTCAGATTATCCGCCCCGCCAACTATCCCTCTTCCGCTCCGGGGGTGGGGTACACGGTGTATGACAGCGGACGGTTCCAGCTGGGAGTCATCAACCTGATGGGAGTGGTGTTTATGGAAGCTTTGGACAACCCCTTTCATACTGTGGATCAAATTCTCCCTAAACTGAAGGACTGCAACGCCATTTTGGTGGATTTCCATGCCGAAGCCACCGGGGAAAAGCGGGCCATGGGCTTTTATTTGGATGGTCGGGTGACTGCCGTGATTGGCACCCACACCCATGTTCAGACCGCTGACGAACAGATTCTCCCCAAAGGCACCGCCTACCTTACCGATGCAGGGATGGTGGGGCCGGAACAGTCGGTGCTGGGAGTGAAGCCGGAGGCGGTGCTGAAGCGCCATCTGACCCATATGCCCAGCCGTTTTGAGACAGCGGATGGCCCTTGTCGCATTCAGGGGATTTTGCTGAATGTAGAGGCAAAAAGTGGCAAAGTGAACAAGGTTACTAGGGTCAACCTTGTGTAAATTTCCAATTATTGTCAGACAGTATTGATTCCGTGCAGGGACCGTGCTATGATGAAGGAAAGAAAAATCATTCGCGTTCCAGCAGGAGGTCAAGATGGAGATTTTGAAAGTATCATCCAGTTCCAGACCCACTTCCGTAGCCGGCGCCATTGCCGGTGTGGTGCGGGAGCAGGGGATTGTGGAGGTGCAGGCGGTAGGCGCCGGCGCCGCGAATCAAGCCATTAAATCCGTGGCGGTAGCCAGAGGGTATATGGCGCCGGCAGGAGTGGATTTAATCTGCACGCCGGGATTCACCGAGATTGAGATTGATGGACAGGAGCGCACCGCTGTGCGGCTGATTGTGGAACCACGGTAAAATCGGATTGGTTTTACCTCTCGTCCAATTCTTTGCTTGAAACGTCTTACGACGTTTCTAAGTCCCCCCTTGGCGGCCGGATAGAATGGCTGCCATTTTGCTGGGCAAAAATCAGGGGAACCGACTGGGTTTGCGCAAAGCTGAATCGGATAGCTCGGTGGATTGGTGCCAACGAAACATTTTCAGTGTGAAACGCTCTGAAAGAATATTTGGCCCTTTTTTCAAAGGGGTGTTAGAGGTGTGAGGACAACGTCCCCGCCTCTTTTTCTTTTGTCCGGTTTTTGGTTCGGAGACGGATAAAAAATGGGGACAAAACAAAAATGCAGGGGATTTTCCCCTGCACTCTGAAGTGTTTCCGGTATTCATTTAAACAGCTTTTTCACAATCTTTGGCCGGATAAACCCCAGATACCCTTGGGCTACCCGTTTCAGGCAGAAATCGTACAGCAGAAATACAATGTTCATCAGCACAAAGAAGATCACGATGCCGTACTGGAAGGCCAGAATCTGGCTGAACAGCTCGGTGACTCCCAATAAGAAGAACACCAGTGCGCAGCAGATGGCTAAGGCCACGTTGAAGCTGGCCAGCTTGATTACATACTCCAGCACTCGGTTCATCCGTCTGTTCTCCAGCACCCCTTTTAGGATGGGATACCAGCCGAACAGCCCGATGAAGAGGATCAGAGAATCCAGGTTGCGGATCAGCAGCAGGCTCAGCAAAGAGCACACCACATAGGAGGTCAAGGACCACTTCCAGTTCAGTTCAATCATCAGCGGCATCAGTACCATTCCGGCAAAGGCCGGCAGGGCAATGTTCAACATGGGCAGGAAGTTGGCCAAAAACATCAGCACTACCGCCAACCCGGAGAAGATGCCCCCTAAAGCCAGTTTTTGGGTCCGTTTCATGAAACTTTCCTCCCTTGTTTAGCAGCCGCCGCCGCAGCAGTCACAGCAAAGATTGGCGCAAGCCATCCCGGCGCAGACGTCGCAGATGCTGCACCCGGTGCCGTTCTGTCCCGGCTGGCCGGTGCGGTAGGGATTTTGGTCGGTGCCATAGCCGCCGCCGAAGCCGCCTTGGCGCTGATATTGCATCCGGTTCAACGCGGCCCGGTATTCGGCGTTGGAGGGGTTCATCCGGCAGGCAGTGGAGAAGTATTGGAAAGCGTCGTCCATCCAACCCCGCTGGTAAAAGATGCTGCCCTTTAAGAAGTACCATTCTCCGTCCCGGGCGTTGCCGGCCACTCCGTCCAGCACCTCTTCCGCTTCCTCAAAGCGGCCTTGGTTAATCATTTGGCGGATGTCGGCAAACCGGCTGCCGTTTTGGTAGCTGTTTTGATTTTGATAGCCGTAGCCCTGCTGGCTGCTCTGATCGCCTCCCCGGCGCTGTGCCATAATCTGATCGAAGGCAGCGTTGATCTGGGCCATCTTTTCCTCGGCGGTATCCTTCAGGGGAGAATCCGCGTAGTTGTCCGGATGGTATTTTTTGGCCAGTTCCCGGTAGGCTTTGCGGATCTCGTCGTCGGTGGCGTTGGGAGACACTCCCAGAATGTCATAGGGTGAGTTCATCAGGCAGTTCCTTTCTTTTGGGACAGGAGGGTTGCAGGAGTAGACGCAGTTGTGTTTGCAGTCCCAGATATACAATATTATTTAAAATGGAGCGGTAGCTCTTTAGGTCCAACAGCTCGTAGGCCGCCGCAACCTGGGCGATGGAGGCGTTGATGGTTTGCCGGGCGTACTCCCGGATCTGTTCCCCCGTTTCCTCCGGAAAGCGAAGCAGCAGCACGTTGTAGCTGCCTTTGGTTCGGTCTTCTTCCAGATCGTCCAAGGCGTCCATGAGATAGACGTATCGCCCCAGATGATACCCCAATCGGTCCAGTACCTTTTGCACGGCGGGATCTTGAGAAAGTCCCCGGCAGATCCCCGCTAAAGCTTTGGCGGTGGGATCCGCCGCCCGGTCGATGCTGGTGCAGCCCTGCGCTTCCAGAGCCTGCTGGCTGTGGGCGTATTGGACAACGATCTCCCCCAGCTGGGGATATTGTCCGGCTGCCTTTTTGGCTATATGGCGAGACGCCGGCAGCAGGGAAAGGAGGGCGGTTTTTTTGCCCAGAGAGGAGTCTGTCACCCCGTCCTCTATTTTTTGGGCGGTGAGCAGTACGTCCACCGCCGCGGCGTAGCTCAGCATGGGGTGATAGGTGTGGATCCACTTTTTTTTCAGTGGACTGGCGATGCAGGCCTGCCAGCGGAATTGGCTGCCGGTATCTCCGGTGAGGGCCAATCCCAGCATGGCCAGCAGGGTGCAGTCATAGGTCAGGGAAAAACGGGAAAACTGTCCGTAGTCCTTTCCAAGCTGCCGGCACAGTCCACAGTACACCCCGCGGTACAGGTCGTATTCCAAGCATTTCATCTCCGGTTTGATCGCCCGGATATAGCCAAACAAAGAACTTCCCCTTTCCGTGGGTGTGAATTGGTTTCTCTCGCAGCAACCTTTCCTTTTTAGGGGAAGGTTTTGTCCAAAAACCCGCAGCATCGGCAAAAAGACGATACTGTATCATTTACAGATTTTACTCTAACCGCCTGAAAAATGTATTACGAATCTGTAAAATAACCGGGATATTTTTGGTTTGATGCAAAAAGCAGCGGGGTTTGAGTTGTTTTTTAGGGCAAATTTTGGTATGATAGAGCCAAATAGCAGGAAAAGAGGCAGGAAAACCATTGGAATACGAACTGAATTTGGTATTGGTAGAACCGCAAATTCCCCAAAATACCGGCAACATTGCCCGGACCTGCGCCGTCACCGGGGCACGGCTCCATCTGGTAAAACCATTGGGTTTTGTACTGGACGACAAGCACCTAAAGCGGGCAGGGCTGGACTACTGGGACGCTTTGGATGTGACCATTTACGATAATTTGGAGGAATTCTTTTCCCAAAATCCCGGCCCCTTTTTCTATTTCACCACCAAGGGAACCCACTGTTACGCCCACAAGGACTATCCCAAACAGGTCTATCTGGTATTCGGCCGGGAAGACGCCGGACTGCCGGAAGAGCTGCTGGCGGCTCACCCTGGGGAAGCGGTGCGGGTGCCCATGCGCCCCGGTTTTCGCAGTTTGAATCTGTCCAACACTGTGGCCCTGGCGGCTTACGAGGTGCTGCGTCAGTGGGACTTTCCCGGCTTGGAGGAACAGGGTCAACTTACCAAATACCGCTGGGAGGACCTTCCCGGCGGCGAGAACTAAGGAGGAATAGTTATGAGCAAAGTTAAGATCTTTACCGATTCCGCATCCGATCTGCCGGTGGGCTACGAGGATCAGTACGGCATCGGTATGTTCCATTTTCCTATCAATGTGGACGGTAAGGAGTATCTGGAGCGGGTGGATTTCACCCCCGATGAATGGTATCAAGTGTTGGAAAGCCAGGAAAAACTCCCCACCCACGCCCAAATCACCCCCTTCCAGTTTGAAGAAGCCTTTACTCAGGCGGTTCAGGAAGGGTACACCGATCTGATCTATGTCTCCATCAACGCTGCTGGCAGCGCCACTCACCAAAACGCTCAGGGAGCGGCCAAAACCGTGATGGAAGCCAACCCTGAGGTGAGCATCACCGTCATCGATTCCGGCACCTACACCTATGCCTATGGCTACGGGGTGGTGGAAGCGGCTAAAATGGCGCAGCGTGGCGAGACTCCCCAGAACATTGTGGCCTGGCTGCAGGATTGGATGAGCCATTGTGTGGCTTTAGCCGCTCCCTATACCCTGGCTTACGCTAAAAAATCCGGTCGGGTGAGCTGTGCCGCCGCCTTTGTAGGAGAACTGCTGGGATTGAAACCCATTATCCTCTTCGCCAACGGAGAGCCGGAAACGGTGGCCAAGGTTCGGGGAGAAAAGGCAGTGATCCCTTACCTGGTGCAGGCCACGAAGGACAGCATCATTCCCAAAACCCCTTACAGCATAGTCTGCGGCAGCGAACACAGCCAGCAGCAGGCTGCCCTTTTGGCCAAGGCGTTGGAAAAGGAGCTGGGCTATCCCCCGGTGGAGACGGTGCACATCGGTGCCTGCATCTCCATCAACATCGGGCCGGACGTGATTGCGGTCTGCTACAAACATCAATAACCCGACCTTCGGTCAACTTCTTGATGTTTGCAGAATTCCCCTTGAAAAGAGCTGAACAGCCTTCGTCCCTTTCGTCATTGGATTCACCGAATTTCCCATCTTTTCCTCCGCTCGTTCATCGAATGGGAAACATCGGCGCAATCGCTGAAATTCTCTTGCAAAATGGCAATTTCTGCATTATAATAAAACTGTTGAAGAACGGCTCTTTCACGGGAGCTGTTTTGGGTGAACCAAATTTTCTGGAAAGGAAGTTTTTCCCATGGCAAAATTAAACAAGAAAACCGTAGAAGATCTGGACGTCGCCGGCAAGCGGGTGCTGGTGCGGTGCGATTTTAACGTACCGTTGAAGAACGGCGTCATCACTGACGAAAACCGGATTGTGGCCGCTCTGCCCACCATCCAGTATTTGATTAACAAGGGCGCCAAGGTCATCCTCTGCTCCCACCTGGGCAAGCCCAAAGGTGAACCCAAGCCGGAACTGAGCCTGGCTCCTGTCGCCAAGCGTTTGAGCGAAAAACTGGGCAAGGAAGTTGTCTTTGCCGCCGACCCCAATGTGGTGGGTGAAAATGCCAAGAAGGCTGTGGCAGAAATGAAAGACGGCGATGTGGTGCTGCTGGAAAACACCCGTTACCGCGCCGAAGAAACCAAGAACGGGGATGCTTTCTCCGAAGAACTGGCCAGCCTGTGCGATGTGTTCGTCAATGACGCATTCGGCACTGCACACCGTGCTCACTGCTCCAACGTGGGCGTGGCCAGCAAGGTAAAGGAATCTGCTATCGGCTACCTGATGGAAAAAGAAGTCAAATACCTGGGCAACGCCGTGGAAGACCCGGTGCGTCCTTTCGTTACCATTCTGGGCGGCGCTAAAGTGGCGGACAAGCTCAACGTAATCGAAAACCTGCTGAACAAGGCCGACACCCTGATTATCGGCGGCGGTATGAGCTATACCTTCCTGAAGGCCAAGGGCTACGAAGTAGGCACCTCCTTGGTGGATGACACCAAGATCGATTACTGCAAGGACATGATGAAGAAAGCCGAAGAAAAGGGCGTCAAGATGCTGTTGCCGGTGGACTGCACCATCGTCAAGGACTTCCCCGATCCCATCGACGCTCCGGTGGAAATTCAGCATGTGGACGCTGACAAGATCCCGGCAGATATGATGAGCCTGGACATCGGCCCCAAGACCGCAGAACTGTACGCCAACGAAGTGAAGAGCGCCAAGACCGTGGTTTGGAACGGCCCCATGGGTGTGTTTGAGAACCCCACTCTGGCTGCCGGCACCATTGCCGTGGCCAAGAGCCTGGCAGAAACCGACGCTACCACCATCATCGGCGGCGGCGACAGCGCAGCTGCGGTGAACAGCCTGGGCTTTGGGGATAAGATGAGCCACATTTCTACCGGCGGCGGCGCTTCGCTGGAGTTCTTGGAAGGGAAGGAACTGCCCGGCATCGCTGCGGTGGACGACAAATAATAAATTCCGAAAGCACGGAAAGGGTGGCACGAAAGGCGCAGGACGCATCAGGCGCACACCCTTTCCGCCTTTTCGTTTCAAAACCGAATGTTGGGTTCGGTTTTGGTAGAAGCAATCACCACAACAGAATGAGAAATGAGGGTATTTGAATGAATAAATCGCTTCGCCGTGCCGTCATTGCCGGCAACTGGAAGATGAACGAAACCCGTGCGGAGGCCAAGGTCCTGCTGGAGGAAATGGTCCCCTCCATCCTCAATGCAGATTGCGACATCGTCTTCTGCGTCCCCTACACCAATCTGGAAACAGTGGCGGACATGACCCGGGTCACCCGGATCAAAGTGGGAGCAGAAAACGTCCACTACGCCTCCAGCGGTGCATTCACCGGAGAGATCAGCGCCGAAATGCTCTGCGAACTGGGGGTCCGCTATGTGATTGTGGGCCACTCGGAACGCCGCCGTTTTTACGGAGACACCGACGAAACGGTAAACCTGCGCGCCAAAGCCACCATCAATGCCGGTATGACCGCCATCATCTGTGTGGGCGAAATGCTTTCCGAACGGGAGCACGGAGTCACCAATGAAGTGGTTGCCATGCAGACCAAGATTGCTTTGGAAGGCATCAAGCAGGAATCCATGAAGAATGTAATCATCGCCTACGAACCGGTTTGGGCTATCGGCACCGGCCGCACCCCCACCGTTCAGCAGGCCAACGATGTTTGCGCTCTGATCCGCAAGACGGTAGCTGACCTCTACGATCAGGCTACCGCAGACAGCTTGACCATCCTTTACGGCGGTTCCATGAACCCGAAAAACTGCGAGGAGCTGCTCAGCGAGCCGGACATTGACGGCGGTTTGATCGGCGGTTCTTCTTTGAAGGCCGATGAGTTCTCCGCTATTGTGGCGGTGGCTTCCCGGCTGGGATACGGGAACGATGCGCCCAAGGCGGAAGAAGCGGAGTAAGTAAAGTTTTTTGCGTTGTTTTTTTCCAAAAAAGCGACCGGGGCTGTGGGGCAGAGCCCCACGAAGGATCGGTTGGGAATCCGAAAGGAAAGTGCCCCAAGGCAGAATTTCAAATTTTGCCGGGAAAGGGTGAATGTCCAAAATGACCATTTTGGACGAAGGGAAAACCGGAGGAGGTTTTCCCTCCAATCCTTTCGCCACTGCAAACTTCTTCCTGTTTGGGAACCGCCGCCGGTTCCCTTCCCCTCCCGGGAAAAGACGCTTTCGGGTGCCAACCGGAGGATTGACGCTCTTTCCCGAAACACATACTATATTGCGGGGACGCTGTCCCCTGCACCCCTGCAATGCCTTCAAAAAAACGATCTTCGATCTTATTTTTCTAAAAGGCTTGACCTAAATTTTAATGTTAGGAGGTTTTTCTATGAAACGACCTATTGCATTGATTATCATGGACGGCTTTGGCCATAATCCTTCCGATTATGGTAACGCCATTGCCGCCGCCAATAAGCCCAACCTGGAACGGCTGAAGAATTTGGGCAGTATGACCTATATTGGAGCTTCCGGCTTGGATGTAGGTCTGCCCGACGGCCAGATGGGCAACTCTGAAGTGGGCCACACCAATATCGGCGCTGGCCGGGTGGTGTACCAGGAACTGACTCGGATCACCAAATCCATCCAGGACGGGGACTTCTTCCAGAATCCCGCCTTGGTGAAAGCAATGGAAAACTGCAAGGAAAAGGGCACTGCCCTCCATCTTATGGGCCTGCTCAGCGACGGCGGGGTACACTCCCACTTTGGCCATCTGGTGGGCTTGCTCACCATGGCCAAAAAGTTTGGGCTTACCAAAGTATATGTCCATTGCTTTATGGACGGACGTGACGTGCCCCCCACCTCCGGCAAGGAATATGTCCAGAAGCTGCTGGACGCCATGAAGGACTTGGGCGTAGGCCAGATCGCTTCCATTATGGGCCGCTACTACGCTATGGACCGGGATAACCGCTGGGAGCGGGTGGAAAAGGCTTATAAAGTGCTGGTATTGGGTGAAGGCAATGTGAATCTGGACCCGGTGGATACCATGGACAAGTCCTATGCTGCCGACGTCACCGATGAATTTGTGGTGCCCACAGTCTGCTGCCAGGGTGGACGGATCAGTGAAAATGACAGCGTAGTGTTCTTCAACTTCCGTCCCGACCGTGCCCGGGAAATTACCCGGACTCTGGTGGACGACGATTTTACCGGTTTTGCCCGCCCCAAAGGACGGTTCCCGCTGTACTATGTCTGCATGACCCAGTACGACGCCACCATGCCCAATGTGGATGTGGCCTTTAAGCCGGAAAAGCTCACCAATATCTTTGGCGAATATATCTCCAAGAAGGGCCTGACCCAGCTGCGCATTGCTGAAACCGAGAAGTACGCCCATGTGACCTTCTTCTTTAACGGCGGCGTAGAGGCGGAGTTCCCCGGCGAAGACCGGGCGCTGATTAAATCTCCCAGTGTGGCTACCTATGACCTGAAGCCGGAGATGAGCGCTTACGAAGTTTGCGACGAAGTGGTGAAGCGGATTGAAAGCGACAAGTATGACGTAATCATCCTCAACTACGCCAACTGCGACATGGTGGGCCATACCGGTGTGTTTGACGCCGCCAAAGCAGCAGTGGAAGCGGTGGATACCTGCGTAGGCCGCACGGTGGACGCTATTCTGGCTAAGGGCGGAGTGGCACTGGTCACTGCCGACCACGGCAACGCCGACCAGATGTACGAAGCAGACGGCTCTCCCTTCACTGCTCACACTACCAACCCGGTGCCGCTGATTGTAGTGGGCCTGGGCAAGGTAAAGCTGCGGGATGGTGGACGGCTGGCAGACTTGGCTCCCACGATGCTGAAGATCATGGGATTGGAGCAGCCTAAGGAAATGACCGGCCAGAGCATCCTGGTGGATGAATAATATAAAGTTTTTCAGGGGTGTGGGGACGATGTCCCCGCATCTCTTTTTTGCCTTAATTTGCGGCATTGGCTGATTGCCTCAGCCTGAAAAGCCCAAAGACAATCCCAATGGGGGAATTCCAATCCGGTGGAGTAAGGAACGGAGAAAAGAAAAACAGCCCGGGCTTGCGTGGAGCAGTAGCCCGGGTTGAGGGTGAAATAATAAGAAAGATGCAGGGGTTTCCCCCTGCACCCCACCACCTTTTTTGAAAAAAAGCTGGACTAAAAAACTTCTGGTTTAACTGCAAAACAGATGCTTGCCGATGCGCTTAATCACCGGTCGGGTACGAATCCAGGCGTTGCTGGTCTTGTCCGGGTTATAATAGTAGATAGCGCCGCCGCTGGGGTCCCAGCCGTTTAAGGCGTCCCGGGCAGCCTGATAGGCAGAATCTGCAATGGGCTCATTGAACTGCCCGTCGGTGATGGCGGTGAAGGCGCCGGGCTGGTAGATGACTCCTGCCAAGGTGTCGGGGAAAGAAGGGTGGGCGATACGGTTGAGAACGCAGGCACCCACTGCGACCTGGCCTTCATAGGTTTCTCCCCGGGCTTCTGCTGAAATGATCCGGGCCAAAAGGTAGACATTGCTGTCGGTGGCTGCCGGAATTTCACCTACAGTGATACCGAGTTTTTTCAAAGTCGCCGGTCCGGCAATGCCGTCTGCCGCTAAGCCGTTGTGCTTTTGAAAACGAATCACTGCTTCCCGGGTGGCGCTGCCGTAAATGCCGTCCACGTTGCCGTTATATAGTCCGTACTCTTTCAATTTCTCCTGGATGGCTTTCACTTCATTGCCTCGGCTTCCCATTTGGGACAGGGCGCTCTGAATTTGGTATTCTTGGGTAAAATAATGAATGCCCCCCAGCAGCAGTGCTGCGCAGAGCAGTACGATAATCAGGCGGATGGCCGCCGTTTTTCCCTTCATGCCGGATTCCTCCCTTTGGGTGTTTTTCCTATTCTGTCCTGGCTTTTTGGAGGTATACACAGCTTGATGCAGGAATTTTACCTTTGTTCTCTATTAAATTTTATAGAATATTGTTTTATTAACCCAATTAAAAAAAGTGCTTGACATTTTAGGGGTGAGATGGTAAACTAATCAAGTCGCCACGAGAGAGACGAACTTGAGATTCAAAAAAATCTCAAAAAAATCTGAAAAAACCCCTTGACAAGGCGGTTGAAACGTGGTATAATAAATAAGCTGTCCTCGAGAGAGGAAAGCGAAAATGGATCTTGAAAATTAAACAATGGAAAGGTAAAGTACGCAAGAAGAATTGACTCTGTTAATTTTTCAGGTGAAAATACAGACAGTAAGAACGACAGTCAGTAGACGAAGCTAGGTTCTTGATTTACTAGATTAGATCAGATTGAGAGATCTGTTTTAATACCATTAAATTAAGAGT
>DVGY01000159.1 GCA_018712465.1 Candidatus Egerieicola pullicola
GAACCGGAAAGCAATAAGGGAACCTACGGCAAACTGCTGCTGATCTGCGGCAGCGTGGGAATGGGAGGTGCGGCCCTTATGGCCACCCAGGCGGCTCTGCGCTGCGGGGCAGGCTTGGTGAAGCTGGCCACCGTGGAGCAAAACCTGTTTGCCGCTTACCCTCACTTTCCCGAAGCGGTGACGATTCCTTTAAAAGCCGGGGAGGACGGCACCATCTCCCAAACTCAGATCCCCAGGCTGCTGGAAGAGGTCAAGCAGGCTTCCGCCGTGGTGCTGGGCTGTGGGCTGGGACAAAGCCCGGCGTTGGAAGAGCTGCTGCATCAGGTGCTGGATACCTGCACTGTGCCGCTGCTCATTGACGCCGATGGTATAAACCTGCTGGCGAAGCACATAGAATGGCTCAGTGAGTGCCGCGCGCCGGTGATCCTCACCCCCCATCCCGGGGAGATGGCACGGCTTTGCGGTAAAACCATTGCTCAAATTCAGCAAAACCGGGAGCAGACTGCTCTGGACTTCGGCAAACAGCACTCGGTAGTGCTGGTGCTGAAAGGGCACAAAACTCTGGTGTACGACCCTGCCGGGTGGCTTTGGGAAAACACCACCGGCAATCCCGGCATGGCCCGGGGCGGCAGCGGAGATGTGCTGGCGGGGATCATTGGGTCTCTTTTGGCCCAGCCCGGCTTTACCCCCGGACAGGCGGCGGGATTTGGGGTGTACCTCCACGGCTTGGCTGGGGATTTGGCAGCGGCCAACAAGAGCCAGTACGCCATGCTCCCCACCGATCTGATTGACACCCTCCCGGAAGCGTTTTTGAGCATCCTTTCTTGAGGTGATTGCGTTGGCCCATGCTCATTCCCATTCCTCGAAAAAACACAAAAAACTCTGGCTTCTGTTGGCAGCGGCAGTGGCGGTGGGGCTGGTGGTTACCCTGTTGGTGTTGTGGTTGAACCGCCCGGCGGTTCCGGTATCCACCCAAGGAGCGCTGGACGGCACTACCCCCTTTACCTGCACCGTCAATCTCCACACCGGGGACTTTGACGCTACCGGCACCCTGGAACGCACCCAGCCCGGGGAGTATCGCTTCACCCTCTCCCAGCCCCAGGAACTGGAAGGCCTGGTGGCCCAGTACGGAGCGGAGGGGTTGAAACTCTCCTTCCACGGCCTGGAATTTTCCCCGGAGGTGGAAACCTTAAATCCTCGGAACTTGGCGGCAGTGCTGCCCCAGCTTTGGGAAGCCTGCTGTACTCCGGAAGGTCTGACCCTGGAAGGGGACACCCTTACCGGCACCATCAGAGATGCGGAGTTTACCGCCAAGCTGGGCGGAGAAGGGGGATTGACGGAATTTACCCTGGAGGATTATAATCTCACCGGAGCCGTTTCAGACTTTGTCTGGAATGAAGCATCGTCATAACCGATGCGGCCAATCTGCAAATAAAGGACGTTCCTATCTATGGAAAACTTGATCTACTCTCTCAACGCCACCATTCCGATTTTTCTGGTGATGGTGCTGGGATACCTCTTTTACAAAGGAAAGCTGCTCAACGACAACTTTGTCTCCATCGCCAATAAATTCGTCTTTCAGGTAGCTTTGCCGGTGATGCTGTTCTGCGACCTGCGAACCATGGATCTGGAAGAAAACTTTTCCTGGCCCTTTGTGGGGTTCTGCTTTCTTGCCACCTTTTTGATGTTCGCCCTGACCTGGATTGGGGCGGAACTGGCCTTCAAGGACAAACAAAAGGTGGGCAGCTTCGTGCAGGGAGCCTGCCGGGGAAGCGCCGCCATTTTGGGCATTGCCTTTGTGGTGAATATGTTCGGCAGCGCCGGCATGACTCCCTTGATGATCTTTGCCGCCGTGCCCCTGTTCAACGTCTTTTCGGTGGCTGCCCTTTGCATCCACGGCCGGGACGCCGGTCAAAGCAAAGGAACCCAGTTGCGGAAAACCCTGCTGAACATTCTGAAAAATCCCATTATTATCAGCATTCTCATCGGCTTGGTCTTTGCCTTTTTCCGGATTCCGGTGCCGGAGATTCTTGACTCCACCTTAAATCTGGTGGGGGCCATCTCCACCCCCCTGGCCCTGATTGCCATTGGAGCGGGATTTTCCTTTGCCGGAGCAAAAAAGGTGTGGAAACCGGCGGTGGTGGCGGTGTTTATTAAGCTCATCGCTTTGCCCGCCGTCTTTCTGCCCATTGCCGCTTGGATGGGCTTTCGCAACCAGGAGATGATTGCCGTGCTGATTATGCTGGGCAGCCCCACCACCCCCACTAGTTACATTATGGCCAAGCAGATGGCCGGGGAAGGGGACCTTTCCGGCAGCATTGTGGTGATCGCTACCCTGTGCAGCGCCGTCACCCTCACCGGCTGGATCTTTGTGCTGAAGAGTTTGGGGATGCTGGGGTAACCGCCTTTTTCCGCCTGCCGAAAGCCCTCTATTTTACTGGGGAAAATTGGTTGAAAATGAAATGAACAGTTTGACCGGCCGCTTTTCAAGCGGCTTGTTTTTTGTCTTTTTACTTTTGATATGTAGAACAAAAAAGCTGAAATGGATTGACTTTTTTGAAAAATCAAGATAAAATAGAAATAAAGATGAAAGGAGGTACTCTCGTGAAAAAACACCGCTTTTTTGCCCTTTCCATGGTGCTCTGCCTTTCGGTGCTGACCCTTTCCGGCTGCGCCCAGCCATCGGAGGACACCCCGGCCAGCCAGCCGGAAGAATCCGCTTCCCAGTCGGAAGCATCCGGCAATTCTCTGGCCGGCCAGGACCTGACAGTGTACTGCCACCCGGTGGAATATCCCGAGCAAAGCAAGGACAACGATTCCGCCGTCAACCCGCCCGCCGACTTCACCCACACCGCCTACCCGCCCCTGGATGCCTTCACCCTCCAGGTGGAGCTGCAAAGCGACACCCTGCCAAAGGGAGAGACCTTTGTGCTGGAATGCAGCTTAAAAAACGACTCCGGGGAAAACTATTACCTCCAGCAGCTCCCCGACTTCATTGGCTATACCTACAATGATTACAGCGAATATGCGCTGGCCCTGGGAGACTTCACCTATTTTCGCAGTGGGGAGGAGATCACCCGGCTGATTGAAATCCCGGCCACGGAATCCGGCACCATCACCATTACGGCGGATTTTGATGTCTGCCTTTCCCCAGGCAGCCAAACTTCCCAGCCTTATCAGTACATCCAGGACTTTGAAGTGACGGTGGAATAATTCAATCCAATCAACCATCCCCTGCGGGAGAAGAACGTTTCTGCGTTCCCTCCCGCTTTTTGTTTTCCCAATGTGACAAAACTGTAAGATACGGGGCCGAAATGTAAGGTAAATCCATGGCAGGCGGGCTTTTTAGCTGGTATACTTTAGGTGTCAGGTGAAAACACCGAACCCTTGAAGGAGATGACAGTGATGAGTATTTTAGAAGTACGAGGACTGAAAAAAGTGTATACCACCCGCTTCGGCGGCGCCCATGTCCAGGCCCTCACCGATGTAACCTTTACGGTGGAAGAAGGGGAATACGTGGCCATTATGGGGGAATCCGGTTCCGGCAAAACCACCCTGTTAAATATTCTGGCCGCTTTGGATAAACCCACCGCCGGGGATGTGCTGCTGGACGGGAAAAGCCTTCCCTCCATTTCGGAACGGCAGTTGGCCGCTTTCCGCCGGGATCATTTGGG
>DVGY01000160.1 GCA_018712465.1 Candidatus Egerieicola pullicola
CCGCTGAGGGTGCAGGTAAAGAGGGATAAATCCCACCCTTCGCTCACCATTTCTTCCAAGGCGGTAGGGTTGAGTTCTTCCACCTCTGCCACCTGGTAAGAAAACCGGTTTCCGGTGACATCGGTAAAGTAGATCCGATCTCCGGAAGAAAGCTGGTTTAAGTTGCCGAAGTGGCTGGAATAGTTGTGAGCGGCAATCACAAATCCCTCTTGGTAGGCGCTTCCTGCATACCGGCAGGGGGCAATCCGCAACTTGGGATAGCTCCATTGGCTCATCACCGGCAGGGTCAGGCCCAAAGCCGGGATCTCCAGGGTACCGATGTATTGGTTGCCCTCCACTTCCAAAGTGGGCATTTCCATTTCCGGGTGTTCCAGATAGTCCGGGATATTCTCAGACTGCTGTTTCATGGCCTGTGTCAGCTCATCCAGCACCTTTCCAGCCGCGTCACCGGCCTGTTGTCCTTCCCAGAGATTGTAGGAAATGAGAAGAAAGGCTGCCGCCAGCAGCAGCAGCCCTCCTATCATCCATTTCATGCCATTGCGTTTGCTTGGTTTCTTAGTGTTCATGGGAACCACTCTGTTTCCAGTGCCGGTATCCGCCCCACAGCAACAGCAATAAGCCTGCTCCTAACAGTAAGGGAACCGGCCACCAAAGCTGTCCCGTTTGGGGAAGGGTGCCGCTGGGGGTTTCTTCCGGGGTAGAGGGTGTGGGAGTTTCTTCCGGGGACCAGGTGTTGGTCACCCAAAATACCGTCCCATCCTGAGATACGGACATTTGGTAGCCTTCCGGCACGTCCTGTTCCGTTACCTGCCAACGGTGCCCGGATTCCAGTCCTTCCCAGGTGTAGCTCCAGTCGTTGCTGTCGTTGAGCAGCGCACTGCGGTAAACTTCTCCGTCCCGCAGCAGCTGCACCGTCACCTGGTCAGGCCGGTCCTGCCCTTGGTCCTGACTCCAGACTTTTTTTACAGTGTAGGCCAGAGGTTGTTCCTCTTCCTCCTGGTCGAATTTTACCTGAGCAGTGATCGCCTGGCCGGATAGCTCCACTAAAAAGGGAACCGGCGTGTAGTAAAAACCTCCCTGGGAATTGGACTGTCCCACCACCAGGTAGATTCCGTTTTCCAGTTGGGAAAAGGTCATGGTGCCATCTGACACCACGCCGCTGGCATCTGCCGGGAGTTGGTCCCTGGCGGCCAGTGCCGCTAGGGTGGCGGCGGTGTCCAGCCAGTCATCCTGGGAAAGATCCACCGAATAATCCGTAAAATCCCCGGTGAGCTCTAAGCTTCCGTCCTCCATCCGCTGGCCTACTTGGTACATCTGGAAGGTTACCCCTTCCTGGGCGTATTCCAAGGTCAAGCTTCCGTTCCCTCCGGCGGCCGATACCGGAAGGACCAGGAACACCGCCATCCACACTGCGCAAAGCAATCCGCAGAAAATGCTATTGGTTTTCTTCATGGTTTTTATTTTTCTCCTCCTTTCTCAATCCTTCAGGCAGCTGTTTTGCCTTTTTTATCTGACTGATCAAGAGTCGAGCGGCCAGAATGAGTAACAGTAGGGCAGCCACCAAAAACAGTGCCGTCAAAATCTTGTCCCGGAGATCCATTCCCCCGGTGACGGCTTGGACAGGATCCACCGTTTCCTCATCCTCTGGGGTGGGGATTCGGTGCCCCCGCACCAGTAACCGGTGGGTGTTGACGCCGTAGGGAGTGCAGGTGTACAGGGTGACGTAATCTTCTCCCTCTACAATTTGCAGCGGGCTGATGTCCTCCGGTTCGGTGACCAGGATCTGATCCACTTCGTAGGTCAGCACCCGGTCTAAAATGGAGAGGGAAAAGGTGTCCCCGATCTCCAGTTGATCCAAATCGGTGAACATTTTGGCCCGAACCAGCCCGTTGTGGGCGGTGAGGACGCAGTGGGTGCTGGGTCCTCCCGTAGGGAGGCTGGTGCCCAGCCAAAACCCGGCCCCTGCCTGCAAAGCACTTTCCTCCGTGTCCTGGTAAATGGGCAGATGAACGCTGATTTTGGGAATGTCGATGTATCCCATCATGCCGTTGCCCAAGGGGTTGAGAAGCTGCTCGATCAGCGCTTGCTCCTCCTCGGATACCGTGATGGAGCTGCCTCGCTGGGCCAGCTGCCGGTTATACTCCTCCGCCGCCGCCCAAAGTTCGGAGTAATCTGCCTGGGTGGCTTCTGCCACATGGTTGTACTGGCTGATCTGCTGCTGCGCCGTCCAGCGGTAGTACAGGTCGCTGAAGGTGGGGTACAGCATGATCCCCAGTCCCACGAGCAAAAGCAGGATAGCCAGGATGGTAACAATTTTGGGCCGTTTTTTCTTTTCTGCGTTCATATTAGATTGCCTGCCGGTAGGAAATTAGGGGTGTTTCGATGGTTGCCGTAATAGAAAGAATACCCGGGAGGAGAAGATTCTCCCCCAAGGTATCTTTCGGAAAAAAAGAGCGGGTTTAGCTTATGTTAGGTTTATTTGCTCTGCCGTTTTTTGCGGGAGACCACAAACAGGACGGCCGCTGCCGCTACGATCAACCCGCCGCCAACGGTGTACAGGGTAGTGCCCATGCCGCCGGTGTGGGGGATCTGGGTGTTGGCAAAGTTGACAGTGACGATGTTGTCTGTGCCAGCCTGTTCGGGAATGGTGATGGTCAATTCCTGGTCACTGCAAACATATCCTTCGGGGGCTTGGGTTTCCTTGATGTAATAAGTACCGGAATCCAAACCGTTCAAGGTAGCATAACCGTCATCACCAGAGGTTAATTCCACTTTGCTATCAGTAATCACAGCGCCGCTTTCATCTTTTTGGTAAATTTCAAATACAGCATCTTTCAAACCGATGGTAGGATGAGCTGGGTCGTACTTGAAGATCTTGATGCCGTAGGTGTCCACAGTGACCTGGGGTTTTTCCGATTCATCTCCCGGATAAGCAACCCAAGCGGTGTTTTCGTAACTGCCCGCTGTAGTATCTTTGTTCAACTTAGCGGTATAGGTTACAGTAATGGGGGTGGCGTTTGTAATGTCGGCATCGGTGATGATTCCGTTTTCATACAGAGCAATCAGATCGATTACAATGTGGAAGGTGCAACCATCATCTGTGGTAGTAATATAGGTGTAATTGGTGTCTTGAGTCAAGGTGACGTCATTTTTATCACCCGCACGATCCAGCATGACAACAGGAGTAGTCATATCAACAAACGCCTCATTCATCTGGTCATGGATAGTGATTTCATATTTACCGCGATCTTGTAAATCGACTTGTCCTTCTTCACCAACGGTATTTCCTTCTACTGTCGGTGGATAGGTAGTCGGATTGATGTAATTCATCAGATCATCCGGCACGTTGGATTCCAATTTGAAGTTGACGGTATCGCCGGCGGCTACGCTGTCATTTATAACTTCTTCGCCATTGGACACGATCACTTTATCCATGCCGGGATAGCTGGTTTTGTCCTTGGCATCAATACCATGGGCAGCTTTGAGAGCTTTTAAACCGGTCACAGTAGCCAAGCCATCTTCACCAAAACCGGTAAATTCTTCGATATGATTGCCATCTTCCGTTGCGGCATGAGCTTCCCAACGGGCTCCTTCGGAATCATCATACCAACCGTCAATTAGGTGTTCACAATCTGGGCCACCGTCTAAAGCCCAACCGTTGCCTACAGGTCCAAAGGTGATGTTCGTGGTATCACGTGAACAATAAATATCATCGCCCGCTAATCCGGCATGATTGTTGTAGATTTTTGCATCAGAAGGCAATGACAAGGATTTGCCTTGGTTTCTAACACCACCACCATAAGTAGTGTCGTAGTTGTTCATAATAGTTAGATCGACGCCTTCTTCGATTGTTACTTTACAATCAGAATTTAACAGATAAAGGCCTTTGCATTGGTTTCCATTAATTGTTAGTTTTGCGCCGTTCTGAACAGTGCCGGAATTACGGATCATAAAGCCTGCAAAGCCAGACATTGTTGCATTGTTTGAAACGTCAACGACGGAAGTTCCATCAATAGTAACATTATTCGCAGCAATTCCGTAACCGCCATTGCCGGTGCAGTAAACTTTGGAATTTTGAACTTTGAGGGTATCTGCAGATAAACCAATTACAGCATTATTAATATATTTAATGGTGGAGTTAATAGCAGTATAATTTCCACCATTAGAACCATTATTGGTACAATTTTGAACGGTAAAATTAGAATTTTTCACATAAACAGTGGGACTGTTTACATAACCGCGGTTAGTGCCGTCAATTAAGAATTCACTGCCGTTTGTAACAAAAATGCCTGCGCCAGCAGTATTTCCAAGTTGAATTCCCTGACCTTCTATACCTTGTGTATTTTTTCCGTAAATTTTAAAAGTTGAGTTGTTATCGACATTAATAGCGGCTCCGTCGCCATCTCCGGCATAAATTGCGCAATTTGTTCCAGATGTAGAATCAAACTCAAAAACAATATTAGCCGAGTTTTTGGCTGTAATAGAACTGGCATTAAATACCATGGTAAACCAACGTCCTGGTTCACTATTGTTAGCCACAGGAGAATCGCTATCGGAATTAATATGCAGATTAGCATTATCGAAGACTAAATCGTGATTAGTATATCTCCAACCATACACATCCATATTTAATGTGTGTCCACCTGTGAAGGTAAGAGATTTGTAAAAAGTTTTAGTGGCAGTAACATCTTGCAACAGTGTAATGGTGTCGCCATCCTTAGCTGCTTCGATAGCAGCATCCACCGTCGCATAGGTTTGCTCCCCAATCTTTGCCACATTGCCCTCGCCTTCCGCCGCAAACACTGTCCCCGGAATCAGGCACAGCGCCATGGACAACGACAGCACAACGCTCAGGACGCGTTTGATCAATTTGTGTTTCTGTTGTTTCACGTGTGATTTCTCCTCTCTATGAGTAACTTCTTGAATAAAAACTTCCTGCCCGGTTGCCGCCGGCGCCGTCCTTCCTCCTTTCTGATCATGGGGAAACCCTTCCCGCCGGTTTGTCCTCGGAAAAGCGAAAATAGGACAGAAGAAATATTCTGTCCGTCGTTACCCGAAATTTTTGCTATCAGAAATCAAAAATGATTTGATTTTGCTCCTCTAAACTCATTAACCAGGGAAAAAGGGTATAACGGGGCGGAGCTGCACAATCCAATTTGCTTGCAGCTCAAATTTTCATGCCAAAAATGTGAAATTTTTGTTGAATTTCATGGCACGCCGTGCTATAATTCTCTATGTAGACTAATTATGGCCTTCCCACCGATTTGACAGAATATTTCTTCTGTCCTATTTTCGCTTTTCCGAGGACAAACCGGCGGGAAGGGTTTCCCCATGATCAGAAAGGAGGA
>DVGY01000161.1 GCA_018712465.1 Candidatus Egerieicola pullicola
TACGATTGGGAACGGATCGACTTCTGGGTGAACGAAGGTCCCGCCGTGCTGCAGCGCAACGGTAAAATCTTCATCACCTTCTCTGCTTCCGCCACCGGCGCTATGTACTGCATGGGTATGATCTACTGCGACGAGGACGCCGATCTGATGGACCGTAACAGCTGGACCAAGCTGCGTTACCCCGTGGTGCAGACCAGAGAAGATCTGGGCATCTACGGCCCCGGCCACAACAGCTTTACCCAGGATGAGGAAGGCAACGACATCTGCGTATACCACGCACGGGATTACGCGGAAATCGTGGGCGACCCCCTGTACGATCCCAACCGTCACGCTCGGATTATGAAGATCGAGTATGACGAAAAGGGCTTCCCGATTTTTGAACTGTAAGGTTCAGCCCTGATTGGAACAAAAAGGGCTTCTATGCTCTTTTGAATCATTTTGACAGAGTGCTCCCGGGTTTTTTAGCCTGGGAGCACTTCTTTTTGTCCCCCAAAAAAGCAGCCCCCGAAGGAGCTGCTGGAGCCGATTTGATTCTTGTGCCTTTAGTCGTTGGGACGGGTGTAAAACCGTCCGGTGATCTGCTCGGTGTTGAGACAGTTGATGAACGCTTTGGGATCGGTTTTGCGAATGTCTCGGATGGTGTTTTTTGCTTCTTCTGCGGAAACGACAGAGTAAAGCATCTGCCGTTCCTGACCCTCGTAACATCCCACCCCGGTAAACTGAGTGGCGTCGTGGTTAGTGTTGTCCCGGATCACATGGTATACCTCTTCCGGATGGTCAGTAATCACCAGCAGGGTCTTTTTCTGGTAGCGCTTGTAGAGCATGTGGAGGATCTGGGTGCTGGCGAATTGGAAGACAATGGAGTACAGCGCCCGTTCCCAACCGAACAGCAATCCTGCCACCACCAGCATGACTACATTGCCCAGGAAAATGTAATTCCAGGTGTCAATGCCCTTGCGCTGGGAAAAGAAGATGGCGATAAAGTCGGTGCCGCCGCTGGTGGCGTTGGCAAAGAGACAGAGGGAGATGGCGCAGCCGTTGATGATACCGCCGAAAATGCTGATTAACAGGGGATTGGTGGTGACCTCAAAGCCGGGAAGCAGGTCGGTGAGGATACTGCTCAACACAATCATCAGACAGGAATACAGGGTGAATTTCTTGCCGATAAATTTGAAGCTGATGATAGCCGGTATGGCGTTGAGAATTAGGTTGATTAGGGAGAAGGGGAGTTCCAGATGCAGAAAGGTGGAAAAGATGCTTTGAATCAGCAGGGTCAATCCGTTAAACCCGCCGGGGATCATGTCTCCGGCACGAACAAAAATCCGAATGTTCCAGGCCATGACTACCGCACCCAGAACTACCAGTAAAATTCGTTGCCATGTACTTTTTTCCTTCATTGTGATGTCGTCCTTTCCCCCGACGGTAAAATTTTCAAAAGCCGCAGGGTATTGTTTCTTTCATTATGACAGATTTTTCTGCAAATACCAAGAGGGAAAAGGACATTTGCTAAAATTTTGTGAAAATCTTACAAAGAAAAAGAAGGCGGGTGAAATCCCGCCTGTTTTATCGATAATATTTCCCCTGCCAACTGTCCCGGCGCACCAGCTCTTTGTCAATCTCATTGAGAACACAGAATTTTTTCAAACTCCATAAGGGCCCGATGAGATCCTCCTTTTTTCCGTCTCCGGTAAGCCGGTGGATCACCGTTTGGGGCGGCAGCAGCTCCAGTTGGTCGCATACGATCTGGACGTATTCCTCCCGGGTCAACATCTGCACTTGGCCGTTTTGTAGTTCCCGGGCCATTTTGGTGCCCCGAAGGAAGTAGAGTAGATGGAGCTTTACCGCGTACATCCCCAAATGGGAAATCCGCCGGACATTTTCCACCATCCGCAGATGATCTTCTCCCGGTAGTCCGTTAATTAAATGGATGCAAACCCGGATGCCTCGCTGCTTCAGCCGGGCATACCCCTCCAAAAAGTCGGCGTAGCTATGGCAGCGATTGATTTTCTCTCCGGTGTCGTCAAAGGTGGATTGCAGCCCCAATTCCACCAGCAGCCAGCACCGCCGGTTGAGCTGGGCCAGATAGTCGCAGATCTCTTGGCTGAGGCAATCCGCACGAGTGGCGATGTCCAGCCCCACGCAGTTTGGCTGGGCCAAAGCGGACTCGTACAATTCTTTTAACCGGGACAGGGGAGCGTAGGTGTTGGTGTGGGCCTGAAAGTAGGCAATGCAGCCGCTGCCCGGCCATTTTTGGTACATCTTTTCTTGCTGGATGCGCCACTGTTCCTCAATGGGAAGCAGGGGGCTTTGGGTAAAATCCCCGCTGCCCCGGCCGGAACAGTAGGTGCAGCCCCCCACTCCTTTGCTGCCGTCCAGGTTGGGGCAGGTAAAGCCCCCGTCCAGGCTGATTTTGCAGACTTTTTCCCCAAAGATCTTTCGCAGCTCGTAGTTTTGGGTGTGGTAGCGCTTGTTGTCTAGGGTGTAGGGAAAGGGATTGGTCATGGCTGGCTCCTTTGGTCTGTTTTTGTGTAGTATAGCACACTGGGCCCCTTCTTTCAATCTAGGCGGGGAACTGCGGTTGAAAAAAGCAGGTTTCTGTGCTACCATGAATTTAACAAAAGGGAAGGTGTGCAACCTATGGAAAAATCACTTTGTGCGGGGATGATTGTTTCAAATGCCCCCGATATCTTGCACTGGCTGTTCCCCGGAAAAACAGTGCACTTATGGTTTGGTGGAATGCACTTCGGCTCATGATGTGGCAAAATGCAATCAGTGCCCTGAATTTCCCTGTGAGAACATAGAATCACTGCTGGCGCGTTCCCAATCGAATCAAAAAACTTGCGAACGCCTTTGCACAGTGGAGGAATATCAAAGGTTGGAAGCCGCTTTTTTTCACAAAGA
>DVGY01000162.1 GCA_018712465.1 Candidatus Egerieicola pullicola
GGAAGTCTGGGGGAATTTGCGTCTGGTGCTGCCTTACGGCATCTACACCAAGCCACCTGAAGGGAGCGCTTGTGTAGTGCTCACCGCCGGGGAACAGGAGCGGCTGAACCTGGGCTGCTTCGTTTCCCCTCAGGGCCTGGAACCGGGAGAGATCAAGCTGCAAAGCGCCGGAGGAAGCTATCTGATCTTAAAAAACGACGGCACCATCCGGTTGGGGGGCCAGGTGGTTCAGGAGGAACAGTAAGATGGATTTTCGTTTGCAAAATAAGGATTTGGTTTGCTCCCAAGGGGGCACGCCGGACACCGTCACCGGGGTGGAGGAGCTGCTCCAGCGGGTGATGATCCGCCTTTGCGTGCCACGAGGCCGATTTGCCTACAATACCCAGCTGGGCAGCCGCTGGGAGGATCTGACGGTGGAACAGGCCCAGCCCCAGGAATTGCTGGGGGTGATCCAGGAGGCTTTGTCAGGACTGGAGGGAGTCACCGTTACCGGGGTGGAAAAACAGGTGGACGCCCCCCGGCGGAGCCTGACCCTGCGGATCTTTTTGACCCTCTACGGAGTGGAGGCAGAAGTGGAACTGGAAAGCGAGGAGGAAAGCTATGGACTTTGATACCCTTTATCAAGCAATGACCCAAAGCTATCAGGATTCCACCGGCTATCCGGTGAACCCGGACAGCGATCTGGGCATCCGGATGCAGGTGCTGGCCGGAGAACTGCTAAACTGTTATGGAGAGCTGGAACAGGTGCAGCTGCAAATGTTCCCCCAAACCGCCACCGGCAGCTGGCTGGATCTTCACGGCCAGGCCCGGGGTTTGACCCGCACCCAGGAACAAAAGGCGTCCGGTGTGGTCACCTTTTACCGCACCGATGCCGCTCCCAGCGATTACACCATTCCCTTGGGCACCGTGGTGGGCAGCTCCCAGGGCAGCAATGCCAGCTGGGTTACCACCCAGGAAGCGGTGCTGCCGCAAGGGAGCCGGTCGGTGGATGTGCCGGTGGAGTGCACGGCGGCAGGGAGCCAAGGAAATGTGCTGGTGGGCCGGGTGGACACCATCATCAGTACTCTTCCCGGCATCTCCTACGTCACCAATACCGATGACATTTTGGGGGGCAGCCTGGCGGAGGATGACGAGAGCTTCCGCAAAAAGATTTTGGACACCTTTTTGGACCTTGCCACCGGGGTAAACCTGACCGGCTTGGAACAGGAGGCCATGCAGGTGGCGGGGATGCATTCCGCCAAAGGGGTGTATCAAGGAGCAGGGCTGGCGGTGATATATGTGGCCAGCTACGACCGCACCGGCACCGCTACCCTGGTCAGTCAGGTCCAGCAGCGCTTAAATGCTGTCCGGCCTTTGGGGTATAACCTGGTGTCTGGGGCAGCGGAAAACGTTACTCTAAACCTTTCGGTGCGGCTGTATCCCAATGGCGCTCAGTCTTCCAGCGACCTGATTGCTCAAGCTCAGGAATTTTTGCGCAACGCCATCTACGGCTTGGGTATTGGGGAAAGCTTCAACCCCTATGTTCTGGGCGGCCAGCTCTGCACCTCCCTGGACGGGGTGGAAGGCGTAGAGTTCCTTTCTCCGGCGGGACGGCAAACCCCCCAGGAAGATCAGATCTACACCCCCGGCACCATTTCCGTTACTGTGACGGGATCTTAAGGAGGGAAGGAGTATGACCTGTTTTCAGCGGCTGCTTTCCCAACTGGCTTCTACCGGTTTGTATCGGTTGGAGGAGGACAGTTGGGTGTATGCCGAAGTAAAGGCCTACGCCGCCGGATTTGAATTGCTGTTGCAGCAGATCCAAAAGCTGCGGTACGGCCCCTATTTTCAACTGCCTCAATGTCCCTATGCCGGGGTGCAGGAGCGGCTGTTTGGCTTTGACCCTACCCCGGTCAATGGCAGCGATGACATCCCTTATACCGGCACATCCCTTTCCCGGCGGGAAAAGATCATCGCCGTCTGCCAGAAGCGGCTGTCCGTTTCCCGGCAGTATGCCACCTCCCAGCAGCTTCAACAAGCCGGAGAAAGCTGGGGATGCACCCTTTCCTTTACCGAAAATTTGGAGCAGAACACTTTGACCGTCACTCTCCAGCCGGATTCGGACATCAACCCCGATCCCGATTCTTTGAAACAGAGGATTGCCGCTTTGCTGCCCTATTGGGTCACTGTCACTGTGACGGCGGCAAGCTGATCTCACATTTTTACAACAAAGCAGGAGCGATTTTCCAACCGGAAGCCGCTTCTGCTTTCTTTTGCTTGCAGGATGGGTGGGACTGTGTTAGACTACAAAAAAACACTTTATTTCCAGGAGGATCCTTCTATGCCTATTCTGTTTCATCCGGAAAGCCGGACCTTCCACCTGAAAAATTCCTACTACAGTTACCTGATGAAAATTCTTCCCGACGGAACTCCGGGACAGCTCTATTTCGGCGCCCCCTTGACCGATCAGGAGGACTTTGACCACCTGCTGGAACTGCGCAACCGCCCCATGCAGGTGAACTGTTCCCCCCGCTGGGACTGCTTCAGCCTGGATTCGGTGAAACTGGAATATCCCTGCGCCGGTACCACTGATTTTCGCCGCACTGCTCTGGAAGCGGCCCTGCCTGACGGCAGCCGCACTTTGGAGCCCCGGTACCTTTCCCATGAGATGATCTCCGGCAAGCCAAAACTTCCCGGTCTGCCTGCCACCTATGTGGAGCAGGACGGGGAAGCGGATACTCTGATTTTGACTCTGCTGGACCAGCCCACCGGATTGAAGGTACATCTCCGGTACACCGTTTTTGCCAGTTGCGCGGCTTTGGCCCGAAGCGTGACTTTGGAAAACACCGGCGCCGCTCCTTTGACCCTCACCCGAGCGATGAGCCTGGCGTTGGATCTGCCCGATGGGGAATACCAGTGGATGGAATTCATCGGGGGCTGGGGAAAAGAGCGCACCCCCATGCTGCGGGATCTGGCCCCTGGGGTCACCTCGGTGGAAAGTGTCCAGGGTTGTTCCTCCGCCCAGGAGAATCCCTTTGTGATTCTTAAGCGGAAGGAAGCCACCGAGTTTTCCGGAGAAGCTTTGGGGCTGAGCCTGGTGTACAGCGGCAACTTTTTGCTGCAAGCCCAGGTGGATAGCTGGGGACTTACCCGGCTTATGGGAGGCATTCACCCGGAAGGTTTCGGCTGGGTGCTGTATCCCGGGGAAAGCTTTACCACCCCGGAAGCCGTGCTGGCTTATACCAGTTCTGGCTTGAATGATTTGAGTCAGACCTATCACCGTCTTTACCGCACCCGGTTGGCTCGGGGAGAGTGGCGGGACAAACCCCGGCCGGTGCTGCTCAACGGCTGGGAAGCTGCCTACTTTGACTTTGACCACAATCGGATGCTGGACCTGGCCGCATCTGCCGCTCAGCTGGGAGTGGAGTTGTTCGTACTGGATGACGGTTGGTTTGGCCACGACCGCAACCACGATCGAGCCAGCTTGGGGGATTGGTTTCCCAACCGAAACAAGCTGCCCGGCGGCATTGCCCGGCTGGCCGGGGAAATCCATCAGTTGGGGATGCTGTTTGGACTGTGGTTTGAGCCGGAAATGGTGAACCAGGATTCCGATCTGTACCGGGCCCATCCCGATTGGGTGGTTCGGACTCCGGGCCGGGAGCCAGGCGTGGGACGGAACCAGTATGTGCTGGACTTTTCCCGGCAGGAGGTGGTGGACAACCTCTTTTCCCAGATGGAACAGGTGCTGGAAGAGGGGAAGGTGGATTATGTGAAGTGGGATATGAACCGCTGCATTACCCAGCCCTACAGCGCTGCTCTGCCCTCCCACCGTCAAGGAGAGTTTTATCACCGGTATATTTTGGGAGTTTATTCCCTTTATGAGCGGCTGATTGCCCGATTCCCCCATATCCTTTTTGAATCCTGCTCCAGCGGCGGCAACCGGTTTGACCCCGGGATGCTGTACTACGCTCCCCAAGCCTGGTGCAGCGACAACACCGACGCCATTGCCCGGCTGCAAAT
>DVGY01000163.1 GCA_018712465.1 Candidatus Egerieicola pullicola
GAGCGAAACCGGCAACGGTTCGCCCGCCCAGCGAAACAGATCCGCAGACGCTCCCAAGATGTGGCGTCTGCGTTTTTCTTTTTCGTCTGGAAAAGGAGGGAGTACTGATGAATAGCAAACAAACAGCATTGGTTCTAGAAGGCGGCGGAATGCGGGGAGTCTACACCGCCGGCGTGCTGGACCGGTTTCTGGAAGAAAAATTGGAATTTGACTTTTGCTACGGGGTGTCGGCAGGAGCCTGTCACGCCTGCAGCTTTCTGTCCCGGCAGCATGGAAGAGCCTTTGCTGTCAATGTGGACTACCTGGACGACAACCGGTACTTGAGCGTCAAAAGCTGGCTGAAAACCGGAAATTTGTTCGGAGCGGAAATGCTCTATGACATCATCCCCAACCAGCTCAACCTCTATGACTACGACGCCTTTGCCAAAAATCCCACCAAATTCTTTGCGGTGGCCACCGACTGTCTCACCGGCAAGGCGGAATACTTTCCCATCACCGAAATGCACCGGGACGTAATTAAGGTGCGGGCGTCTAGTTCCTTGCCCCTGCTCAGCCGTATGGTGGAGATTGACGGACGGCCCTATCTGGACGGAGGGTTAGCCGACTCCATTCCGGTGGACAAAGCCCGTCAGGACGGCGCCACCAAACAGGTGGTTGTCTTAACCCGTCAGCCAGGATACCGGAAAGAAAAAAGCGGCTCCCTGCCTCTGGTTCGCCTGCGGTACCGCCATTACCCCAATCTGGTGAAAACCGTAGCTACCCGGCATATCCGCTACAACCAGACTCTGGAAGAGATCGAAGCGGGGAAAGGAAAGGGAGAGCTGTTCGTCATCCAGCCTCAAGCGCCCTTGGAAGTGAGCCGCACCGAAAAGAACCGGGAAAAGCTCACTGCCGCGTATCTGCAGGGCTGGCGGGACGCAGAATGGGCCATGGCAGACCTAAAGAAATTTTTGGAAGAGTAAGGAGGGCCGGGCCGGATGTACCGCATTTTCATTGTGGAGGACGACCCCATCATCGCCAAAACCCTAAAAGAGTATCTGGAACGCTGGAACTTCCAGATAGCGCTGACGGAGGACTTTTCCCAGGTGCTGGCGGAATTCGGGCAATTTGACCCGCATTTGGTGCTGTTGGATATTTCCCTGCCCTTTTTTAACGGCTACTACTGGTGCGGGGAAATCCGCAAAATCTCCAAGGTCCCCATTCTATTTCTCTCCTCCGCTTCGGATAAACTCAACCAGGTCATGGCCATGAACCTGGGTGGGGACGACTTTATCCCAAAACCCTTTGACCTGGAAATGTTGCTGGCAAAAATCCAGGCACTGCTGCGGCGCAGCTACGACTTTTCCGGCCAAACCGGATGGCTGAGCTGGAACGGGCTGTTGTTTTCCCCTGGAGAAGGCATCGTAACCCAGGGTGAGAACCGGGAGGAGCTGACCAAAAATGAAAACCGCATCCTTCAGGTACTGCTGGAAAACCGGGGACAGACCGTTTCCCGGCAGGTGCTGATGAACCGGCTGTGGGAAAGCGACGCTTTTGTGGATGAAAATACCCTGACGGTGAACGTGGCCCGGCTGCGGAAAAAGCTGGAAGCCTTAGGTGCCAAGGGGATGATCAAAACCAAAAAGGGAGAGGGGTATCTGGTGGAATGAAATTTCTTTCCTATCTCCGGGACCGATGGAAGGTGCTCCTGCTACTGGTCCTCTGTCTGGGTGCCTTCACCGGCGTGCTGTTGCTTTACCGAGTGGAGACAGAAGCCTTAGGGTACGGCCTGATGGTGGCGGGAATTGCCATACTGATTGGATTTTGCATTGACTTTACCCGCTACCGCCACCGATTTGACAACCTAACGCAAGCCAAGGCTAAAGTTCCCTATGAATTAGACCTTCCGGCCCCTTCCAGTCATCAGGAACGGGAATATCAACAGTTGGTGCGCGCCTTGTTTGAGCAGTACCGGGCCCTGGATAACCGAAGCCAACAGACCAAGCGGGACACCCAGGACTACTATTCCCTTTGGGTGCATCAAATCAAGGTACCCATCTCCGCCATGGATCTGCTGCTACAAACCCATCCGGGACCGGACACGCCGGCTCTCCAAGGGGAGTTATTTAAAATCCGACGGTATGTGGAGATGGTGCTCAGCTATCTGCGACTGGAAAGCTCCACCACCGACTACCTGATTCGACGGTACGATCTGGATGAGATCATCAAGCAGGGAGTGCGGAAATTTGCCTCCCTGTTCATCCTCTCCCAGGTGAAACTGGAATTTTTACCCACCAATCTCCGGGTGCTCACCGATGAAAAGTGGCTGGGAT
Organism: Candidatus Egerieicola pullicola; assembly: GCA_018712465.1. Lineage (GTDB taxonomy): Bacteria > Bacillota > Clostridia > Oscillospirales > Ruminococcaceae > Egerieicola > Egerieicola pullicola. The sequence continues at coordinate 2,313 of DVGY01000163.1, forward strand.
TTGCCTTGGAGCAGCTTCTCTCCAACGGAGTGAAGTACACCAAGCCCGGCGGGACGGTAAAGATCTACGCAAAACCGGAACAGATTTTAGTGGTAGAGGATACCGGCATTGGCATTGCCCCAGAGGACCTGCCCCGGATCTGGGACAAAGGGTTTACTGGCTTAAACGGGCGGATGGAACAGAAATCCACCGGGCTGGGGTTATACCTTTGCAAGCGGGTGCTCACTAACCTAGGCCACAGCATTCAGATTTTCTCCCAACCGGGAAAAGGCACCCGAGTGGAAGTGGACTTAAAGCAGAAAGAGCTGTGGGTGGAATAGACGGGTCACTGTACGCAGCTTTTTCCATGTTAGTATATCAAAAAGGAAGCGAAAATCAGCTTCCTTTTTTGTTTTGTCCTTTTCGGGCAAGGCAGTTAATTTTCTTCTATAAATTCCGGTTCCGAATCCGATTCAAAAGATTTGGTAAACTTTAAGTGGGTCTGCTCCATTCCTTCCCGGAGATAGAAACGGTGGGCGCCGGTGCGGATACGGTTGCTGGTAACTTCAATTTCTCCGCAGCCAAAATCTTGGGCCAACTGGCAGGCCCGGGCAAACATCTTCCGCCCCACTCCCTGGTTCCGACAGTCAGGGGATACAATCAACTCCAAAATTTCCGCTACTTTGCCTGCATGGTGAAGCTGCCCTTCCCAGCGCAAATTCAAAACTCCTACCACTCGTCCTTCTTCTTCCCACACCAAACAGTAATACTGTTCCTTTGCCAACTGCTGCCGGAAAATCTCTGCAAACCGGTCATAGGGCAGCTGAGTTTGTTCCAACTGGCACATCAACTGATAAATCTGTTTTTCGTCCTTTTGATTTGCTTTTCGATCCATGATTACGGACTCCTTTCCGGAACGCTGAAGACAGACCGCTTTTTCCGCTGTCCCCAGATCCTTCCAACAATGCCTTTATGGTAGCATACTTTCCTATTCTGCGCAAACTCAAAAACTCATTCAGAAGTTCTCAAGATTTTAATGAAAAAAAACTGCATACCTTCCCTGTTTTCGGAAATGATACTGCAAAACCATCTCCCAAAACGGAAAGGATGCGCAAGGTTATGACCCCTCAAATTCGTTTACAGCCCAACGGCGACGGCAGCTACGACCTGTTATTGGAATATTCCCGCTGGGACGCGGAATTCGCAAAAGGCTTTGACTTCCGCCAATATTGGCGGCACCCCTCCAAATCCCTGGCCCATCGGGTACGGCAGGCGGCAGCGGGCGTTAAGATCCGCAGTGTGAAGGTGCTGCTCAGCGGGGTGCTGGTGGCAACCCTAGCTTTTTCCGCCTTTACCACCGCTCTGGCTGCTTCCGACAAGTACACCATGGGCTATCTCTACACTGGCACCGACAAACAGCAGGTGGAATACGTCAACCAAACCGGAGATTCTCTGGACGTAGTTTCCCCAAGCTACTTTGACATTGCTCAGGACGGCAGCCTCACCCTCAACACTCCCAGCAGCTACTTTGTGGAGCAGATGCATCAAAGCGGACGAAAGGTGGTGCCCTTTTTAAGCAACCACTGGAACCGCACCGCCGGCATCAACGCCTTAAAAGACGTGGAGACCCTCTCCACCCAGATTGCCCAGTACGTGGAGCAGTACAATCTGGACGGGGTGAACGTGGACATTGAAAACGTCACCCACAACCAACGCAGCCAATACACCCAGTTAGTGCGGCTGCTACGGGAAAAGATTCCGGAACACAAGGAAGTATCGGTGGCAGTGGCCGCCAACCCCAATGGCTGGACCGAAGGCTGGCACGGTTCCTACGACTACGCCGCCTTGGCCCAGTACGCCGACCATTTAATGATTATGACCTACGACGAGCACTACGAGGGAGGCGACGCCGGGCCGGTGGCCAGCATCGGCTTTGTGGAACAGTCCATCCAGTACGCCCTGCGGTACACCACTCCCGATAAAATCGTCATCGGGGTTCCCTTCTATGGCCGGGTGTGGGGAGTAGACAACACCAGGATCCAAGGCCAGGGAGTCAGCATCAAAACCATCCAGAAGATTTTGAACCAGTGCCCCTCCACCGTCACCTACGACACCGCCAGCCAGTCTGTCAAGGCAGAATTCACCGTCCGGCAGGGGGATTCCTTCTCGGTGGGCGGCGGCATCTCCCTGACTCCGGGAAATTATGTGGTGTGGTACGAAAACCACGATTCTTATGAAGAAAAGCTGGCGTTGATTGAAAAATACAATTTGAAGGGAGCAGGAGCCTGGGCCTTGGGACAGGAAGATGTGACCATCTGGGATCACTACGAGAACTGGGTGGACGGAGAAGGTTCCGGCACCGGTTCCGGAGGCAGCCAGACTCCCTCCAATCCTGCCGGTTTCTACGAAGTGAAGCAAGGAGATACCCTCTGGAAAATTGCACAGGAACAGCTTGGGGATGGCAACCGTTACCGGGAAATTATGGAACTCAACGGTTTGACCAGCACCGAAATCTACCCCGGCGACCTGCTCCGCCTTCCCGGTCAAACGGAGGAAACCCCCTCTACCCCGGACACCTCTCCTTCCTATCGGGAATACACTGTCCAACGAGGGGACACCCTCTGGAAAATCGCCCAGTCTCAACTGGGGGACGGCAGCCGGTACCGGGAGATTATGACCCTCAACGGCCTTTCCAGCGACGTCCTCACCCCCGGCCAGGTGCTGCGGATTCCCAGCGGTTCCGGCGGCGGTTCCTCCAATCCCTCCAATCCCTCTACTCCTTCCAACCCCACTCCCACTTATCGGGAGTACACCGTGCAGCGGGGAGACAGCCTCTGGAAAATCGCCCAGTCTCAGCTGGGCAGCGGCAGCCGCTACCGGGAAATTGTCAGCCTGAACAATCTCAAAAGCGAAACGGTATACCCTGGGCAGGTGCTGCGGTTGCCCAAATAACAAAGAAAAAGGGAGGAACTCACTCCTCCCTTTCTCTTCTTTTAGAATGATGGCATCACTGTGCCCGGACGTACTCCCCGGAAACATATCCCCAGTTTCCTTCAATATCCACCTGGACCCAGCCGTTGGGAAGGATACAGATGATCCGGAACAGGTTGCCCTTATTCAGCTTGCGCTTGATGCTGTAATTTAATCCAGGGCCGTTGCGCACCCGAACGTCGTTGCCGGTACAGCTTCCTACTTTGTAGGTGCTTAATCCCGCTTTATCCAGGTACTGGTTGACCATCCAGCCGGTGATGCCTCCCTTTTGGACTTTGCTCCAACCCCAGCCATCGTCTGCCAGCCAGGTCAGGATTTCCCCAGTGTTGGCTTGAGTGAGAACGGCGGCGGCAGTGTGAGCGTCGGCACGGATATTCACGTGTTCCCCGGTGCACCGGACCGTGCTTCCCTCCTGGGGAACTTCCGGAGTCACGGCAGTGTCTCCGTAGAGGCTGCCGATCTCCGCCGGGAAATCCCGGGTACAGCGGTCCAGGTCTACATTGCCGTTGACTCCGGCCACGCTGCCGGTGCTGGTATACTGGTGCATATCCCGCTTTAAGGTGGTGTTATAGGCTTCCCGGTAATCCGCCAGCCAGATGGTGTATTTGGCGGCCAAAGAATCAAAGTTCAGGTAATTGGTAAACCAGTTGGTGTTGGCGTACACACCTGCCCAATAGCCTGCCTGCTCTATGCTGGAACAGAAGGTCTGAGCGATCTGAGTGCAGGTGTCCCTTCCTAAAGCGGCGATGGACTGCTCTTCCAAATCGTAGTAGACGGGGAAGTCAAACTGCTTGCCTTGAATGCAGGCCAAACAGGCGTTGGCTTCCTTGGCAGCATCGGCCACACTGTCGGCATAAGAGTACCAATAGGCTCCAATGTGCAGCCCCACCCCTTTGGCAGCGGCATAAAACTGGTCAAATTTCCGGTCTTTTTGGGAGATTTCCCGGCCGTACCCCGCCCGGAGGATCACCCCATAGATCCCGGCGTTTTTCACCGCTAAAAAATCGGTGACGGTATTATGCTGAGAAAGGTCAATGAGTTGAAATTCAGCCATTGGAAGATTCCTCCTTTTCGTTGTCCTTTTTGGGGGCAGTGTAGGTCAAGGCTGCCTGGCTGTCCTTCAGCCCGGCGGTGGTGGGGTCGTTGACGGCATTCCAGACTCCCCACAGACAGCTCACCAACAAATAAGGATTGGTGACGATTCCCCAAAGCAGCTGCCCCACTCCCTGCCAGCTGGTCAAATCTGCCGGCTGGAGGCTGTTGTAGGTCAGGGCAGTGAGCAGGATGGTTCCCATCACTTGTACCCAGAAAATGGGGTTTTTCACCCGCGCCATCCAGTTAATTTTCGTCATGGTTTTTGCTCCTTTCCGTTTTCCCGGAAAAAATCCGGGGCCGTACTGCATCCTATGCGGCGGCAGCCAAGCTGGTGCCGGAAAAAACTCCTTTCCGCCTTGCTTTTTTCCTTGCTTTGCCGCCTTCCATACTTTTAGTGTAGAACATATGTTTCTATTTGGCAAGTAGTTTTTGGAGCGCAAGAGGAATGGGACCGATTTTTGGGACAGTTTCGTCAAAAACGAAACCTCTTTCCCTGCCGCCGCGGAAATTTTTGCGCCTTGCCGGATCAAAGTTTGACAAACCGGGGAAAACAAGGTACAATACCAAAAGCGAGCGAAGGGTGCGGCAGCGCCAAGGCCTTAAACGGTACAGCGAGGAAAGTCCGAGCATCACAGGACAGGGTACCTGCTAACGGCAGGCGGAGGCGACTCTAGGGCTAGTGCAACAGAAAGAAACCGCAGCGAAAGCTGTAAGGATGGAAAGGCGAGGTAAGAGCTCACCGGCGTCCGGGAGACCGGGCGGCCATGTAAACCCTACCCGATGCAACACCGACCGGGATGTTATGGTTGGTCCGGCCGTCCCAAAAGGTGGCACAGAGCAGCGGCGGCGACGCCCTGCCAAGATAGATTGCCGCAACAACAGAACTCGGCTTACCGCTTCGGTCGCGTTTTTTCCGCCCTGTTTGGGGCGGATTTTTTTGCGCCAAAATCGGTCATATATCTGGCTGAAATTGGCTTGTTTTGGCTGAAGTCTTTCTATTTTAATCAAAACCGAGAGATTTCACCTGTCAATTCTCCTTGTATTCCGGGGTAAATCAGGAATTGTCCGGACAATTTGACCGAATTTGAGCATCTGGTTGTTTGAAATAAGCAAAATGAGCAAAATTGAGCACAATAAGTCAGACATTTCAATGAAAAATACGGCGGATTTTTCGGTGTTTTTTGGGTATAATTTTATTAGTCTTGTCTAAATCGCCCTATAAATTTTTACATTGTTTATTGATTTATACAAACTGCACAAATTTCAAGATGAAAGTTTGTTACTGATTTTGACCGATTTTGATTGACTGGCGCTCGTTTGCGTGATAAAATAAAGGCGATGAAACGGCAAAGAGGTGAAAAAAACCATGTTAACCCAGGAACGGCACAGCGAGATTGTGAAGATCGTCAACGAGCGAAAATCCGTCTCGGTGGTGGAGCTGGCCCATCTGCTGGACAGCAGCGAATCCACCATCCGCCGGGACTTAAACCTGCTCCACGAACAGGGACAGATCAACAAAGTCCACGGAGGCGCCACCAGCATTTTAAACAACTACATCGTCGCCGAAGAAACGGTAGACGAAAAGGCTCAGCGGTGCATTGAGGAAAAGAGCCGCATCGGGCTGTACGCCGCGGGACTGATCCAACCCGGGGAACTGGTTTTCATTGATGCAGGCACTACCACCTACTGTATGGCCAGCAACCTGGCAAACCCAGATACGGTGTATGTTACCAACGGCATCAGCCACGCGAAACTATTGGGACAAAAAGGATGCCGGGTATTTGTACTGCCGGGAACCCTGCGGGGCCGTACCGAAGCGATCATTGGCGGAGAAGCCAACGATTACCTCCAGCGGTTCAACTTCACCAAAGGATTTTTCGGCACCAACGGCATCAGCCTGCAGAACGGGCTGACTACCCCGGACCTGGACGAAGCCAGAACCAAATCCGCAGCCATGGCCCGGTGCAAGCAGTGCTACGTGCTGGCAGACCCCAGCAAATTCCAGGTGGTCACCGCCGTGACCTTCGCTCAGCTGGAAGACGCCTGCATCATCACCACCAAGCTGGAAGACAAGCAGTTTAAGCTGAAAACCGAAATCGTGGAGGTGGATCAATATGATTTATACCGTAACCTTTAATCCCAGTTTGGACTATATCATCCATGTGGAAGATTGGCGGCAGGGAGAAGTGGTTCGCACCAGCCGGGAACAGATCTATCCCGGAGGCAAGGGAATCAATGTGGCCATCGTCATGCAGAACCTGGGGTTTTCCACCCGGGCGCTGGGATTTTCCGCCGGGTTTACCGGCAAGGCCCTGGAACAGATGCTGGCTCAGTACGGCTGTGAAAGCCGGTTGATCCCCATCGAAAATGGATTTACCCGAATCAATGTAAAGCTGAAGTGCCCCAACGAGGAGAAGGCCAAGAGGGAGACTGACATCAACGGTCAGGGGCCGGATATCTCCAAAGAGCACATCGACGCACTCTTTGCCCAGTTGGAGGAGATGGGGCCGGAAGATGTGCTGGTGCTGGCGGGAAGCATTCCAAACACCCTTCCCGAA
>DVGY01000164.1 GCA_018712465.1 Candidatus Egerieicola pullicola
GCGGAACATGGTGGAAAATTTTGACGACAAAAATACCATGGAGCTCATGGCTATCGACCACAACGGCCGGGTGGTGGTGTCCTCCTCCGGCTTTGAGTCGGATTTGGAAGTCACCGAAATCACCATGCCGGACTACGAGGAAGCCATGAATTCCTCCACCCAGCAGGCGGTGTACAACGGCACCCTGGACTCCACCGGGGAGCATATCCTGGCCATTACGGTGGTCTGCCCCGACCTGTCCAGCGAGTATTCCGCCATCCGCTATGTGGTGAGCCTGGCCCAGGTGGACCAGGAGGTGCTCAAGCTGATTTTGGCGGGCACCGGGGGACTCTTGCTGGTGCTGGGACTGGTGCTGGTGAGCAACTCCTTCTTTATCCGCTCCATTCTCCTTCCGGTGCGGGACATCACCGCCGTGGCCAAACAGTTTGCCACCGGCAATATGAGCGCCCGGATTTTGAAAAAGACCGACGACGAGATCGGGGAACTGGGGGAGGTCATCAACAACATGGCCGACCAGATTCAGGAAACGGAGCGGATGAAAAACGAATTTATCTCCTCGGTGTCCCACGAACTGCGCACCCCCCTTACCGCCATCAAGGGTTGGAGTGAAACCATGATGAGCCTGGGGGAAGGGGACACCGAAATGATTCACAAGGGGATGCACGTGATCTCCACCGAAACCCAGCGCCTCAGCGACATGGTGGAGGAACTATTGGACTTTTCCCGGATTCAAAACGGCCGGTTTACCTTGGTGAAAACCAAAATGGACCTGCTGGCGGAGCTGGAGGACGCGGTGCTGATCTACACCCAGCGGGCCAGCCGGGACGGGAAAAATCTGGTGTTTGAAGAGCCGGATTACATGGACATGATCTACGGGGACAAAAACCGGGTGAAGCAGGTGTTTATCAATGTGATCGACAACGCCTTGAAGTATTCCGATCCCGGGGACACCGTCACCGTCACCGCCTCCCAGCAGGAGGACACCATCACCGTGGTGGTAAAGGACACCGGCTGCGGCATTGCGCCGGAGGATCTGCCCCATGTGAAGGAAAAATTCTACAAAGCCAACGCCACCCGCCGGGGTTCCGGCATTGGGCTGGCTGTGGTCAATGAGATTGTCAGCCTCCATGGGGGGACGTTGGATCTGCAAAGCGAATTGGGAAAGGGCACCCAGGTGACCATCACCTTCCCGGTGTATGGGGCCGAAGGCCAGGCCCTTTCCGGCAAAACCAACAGCGAGGAGTAAAAAGATACGCCTATGAGCAAACAACATCAGGAGAAGCAGGCCAGCGCCTACCGCAGCAAAATCGGCGGGCAGGCGCTGATTGACGGCATTATGATGCGGGGCGTGGAGAAAAGCGCCATGGCCTGCCGGATGCCGGACGGCTCCATTCACCGGGAGGTGTGGGACACCAACCCCCCGGGCAAAAAGAAATCCATCTGGAGAAAGGTCCCCATTGTCCGGGGCTGCATCAGCTTTGTCCAGAGCATCCTCTCCGGCTACCGCTGCATGATGAAGAGCGCGGAGCTCACCTCCGATCTGGAAGAGGACGAGGAGGAGGAAACCGGCCGGGTGACCCAGTGGATCTTAGACCACTTCGGGGACAAGCTGATTCACGGCGCCACCGTGGTGGGCACGGTGCTGGGGGTGGTTTTGGCAGTGGTGCTGTTTATGTACCTGCCTTCCCTGGCGGTCATGGGGCTGGATCACTTGGTGGATCTGGGCTGGTGGAAATCGGTGGTGGAAGGGGTCATTAAAATCCTGATTTTGGTGGGATACCTGACCCTAGTCAGTCTGATGGGGGAGATCAAAAAGACCTACCGCTATCACGGCGCCGAGCACAAAACCATCTTCTGCCTGGAACACGGCCTGCCTCTCACCGTGGAAAATGTCCGGACCCAGCGCCGGTTCCATCCCCGCTGCGGCACCAGCTTTTTGATTTTGACCTTGCTGGTGAGCATTTTGGTGTCCAGCCTGGTGACCTGGGACACCCTGTGGCTGCGGGTGGCGCTGAAAATTTTGGTGCTGCCCCTGATTATGGGGATTTCCTTTGAGCTGATCCAGTTTGCCGGGCGGCACGACAACCTGTTGACCAAAATAATCTCCGCCCCCGGCCTTTGGCTGCAGCGGCTGACGGTGCTGGAGCCGGATGACGGGATGATTGAATGCGCCATTGAGGCCATTACCCCCTGCATTCCGGAAGATCGGGAGAAGGACCAATGGTAGAAGAGATTACCGTGGGGGCGGCGTGGCGCCGTCTGACCCGCTATTTGGAGGAAAAGGGCATCGAAGATTCGGACTTTGAAGCCTTGCAGATGCTGCAAAGCCTGGGCTGTTCCAAGGTCCAGGTGCTGGAAGGGTCCCTTTTGCTGACCCAGGACCAGCAGCAGCGCCTGAGCCAACTTTCCGCCCGGCGGATTGCCGGGGAACCCTTGCAGTACCTGCTGGGGGAATGGGAGTTTTACGGCCTGACCCTGAAGGTGGGGCCGGGGGTGCTGATTCCCCGCCCCGACACCGAAACCCTGGTGGAAACGGGACTGGCCTTTCTGAAAGGGAAGGAGGACTGCCGGGTGCTGGACCTCTGTGCCGGAACCGGCTGCGTGGGGCTGGCGGTGGAGCGGTACGCCAAAGGGATTTCCGCCCTCTACGCCTTGGAAAAGGAGGAAGCCGCCTTTTTCTACCTAAAGGAAAACCTTTCCGCCCACCACAGCCGAATCCTGCCGTTGCACCAGGATGGGCTGCACCCCGGACCGGAAGCGGAGGAGCTGGATCTCATCCTCTGCAATCCCCCTTATCTCACCGGGGAGGACATGGAGAGTTTGCAAACCGAAGTCCGCTACGAGCCTGCCACTGCCCTGGACGGGGGGGAGGACGGCCTGGACTTTTACCGGGGCCTCACCGCCCTTTGGAAGCACCGTCTCCGACCCGGGGGACTTCTGGCCTATGAAATCGGCATGGGGCAGCAGGACGGGGTGACTGAGATTTTGACCCGGGAAGGGTTCACCCAGATTCGTTGGAAAGAAGATTTAAGCGGCATTGTCCGGGTGGTTGCCGGACAGAAGCCGGAAGGATCAATTTGTCAGTTTATTGAAGTAGGGAGAGCATTATGGCAGCAAAACAAAAAAACCAAAAAACCGCAGCGGCCCAGCAGCCTTTGACCAATGAGGAAAAAAAGAAGGCCCTGGAAACTGCCATCAGCCAGATTGAAAAGCAGTTCGGCAAGGGCAGCGTGATGAAGCTGGGGGAAGCCACCACCATGAACGTGGAGCACATCTCCACCGGCAGCCTGGGCCTGGACATGGCTCTGGGCATCGGCGGAGTGCCCCGGGGACGGATCATTGAGATCTACGGCCCCGAATCCTCCGGCAAAACCACCGTGGCGCTGCAAATTGTGGCTCAAGCCCAGAAAGAGGGGGGCGAAGCCGCCTTCATCGACGTGGAACACGCCCTGGACCCGGTGTACGCCAAAGCCCTGGGAGTGGACATCGACTCCTTGCTGGTGAGCCAGCCGGACACCGGAGAGGACGCCCTGGAAATCATGGAAGCTCTGGTGCGCAGCGGCGCCATCGACGTGGTGGTGCTGGACAGCGTGGCTGCCATGGTCACCCGCAGTGAAATCGACGGGGAGATGGGGGACAGTCATGTGGGCTTACAGGCCCGTCTTATGAGCCAGGCCATGCGCAAGCTCACCGGCGTGGTGAGCAAGGCCGGCACCGTGGCCATCTTTATCAACCAGGTGCGGGAAAAGATCGGGGTCATGTACGGCAACCCGGAAACCACCCCCGGCGGCCGGGCGCTGAAGTTCTACTCTTCGGTGCGGATTGAGGTGCGCAAAGGGGAGGCCATCAAGCGGGGCAGCGAGATCATCGGCAACAAGACCAAGTGCAAAATCGTGAAAAATAAGGTGGCTCCGCCCTTTAAGGAAGCCATTTTTGATATTATGTACGGCGAGGGGGTTTCCCGGGAAGGGGAAATCGTGGACTACGCCGTGGATCTGGACATCATCGAAAAGTCCGGCGCTTGGTTCAGCTACAAGGGAGAACGGCTGGGACAGGGCCGGGACAAAGTCAAGCAGCTTCTGCGGGAGGACGAAGCCCTGCGGGAAGAGATTGCCTCCCAGGTGTACGCCCGCCATCAGGAAGCCCTGGACGCCGCAGCGGCGGCCCGCACCGGGGCTGGGTCCCACACGACGGCTTCCGCAGCTCCCGCAGCTCCCGCGCCCGGGGATTCGGTGCCGGAAGATCTGCCGGAAGGCTTTTTGGACATTGACCCCACCGACGACGACCTGTAATCCCGGATGAAGATTCAACAGATTCGTGAAAAAGACAAAGGCTTTTACCTCATCGCCCTGGATGAGGGAAAGGATTTGATCCTCCACGGGGAGATCGTGGCCAGGCACCACCTCAAGGAAGGCCAGGAGATCGACCCCCAGGAGCTGGAGCGGTGCAAAAACGACGCCCTTCGCCGGAAAGCCCGGGAGCGGGCCTACTACCTGCTGGAATACCGGGACCATTCCGAGGGGGAGCTGTACCAAAAGCTGCGCCGCCATTACCCGGACCAAATTGCCGCGGAAGCGGTGGCCAAGTGCAAGGAGTACGGCCTGCTGGACGACGCCGCCTACGCCAAAAAGCTGGCGGAGTATTACCTCAACCGCAAGCTGTTTTCCTTTCGCCGGGCGCTGATGGAGATGGGCAAAAAGGGGTTGGACCGGCAGCTGGCCAAGGAGAGCTTGGAGGCGGTCCAGGCGGACCCCGCAGAGCAGTTGGAGAAAATCATCCAAAAGAAGTACGCCAAAAAGCTGGCCCAGGGCAAGGAAGGCCGGCAGAAGGTGTTTGCCGCCTTGGCCCGATTGGGATTTGACTATCAAGACATAAAGACAGCCCTTTCAGAATACAACTGGGAAGAAAACGAGGAAGAGTAAATGGAACGAAAAATCGGAATGGTGTCCCTGGGATGCCCAAAAAATCAGATTGACGCCGAACATATTTTAGCCGACCTTCGCCGGGAAGGGTACACCATTACCCCCAATCCGGCAGACTGCGACCTGGTCATCATCAACACCTGCGGCTTTATCGACGCCGCCAAAGCGGAAGCCATTGAAAACATCCTGGAGTTCACCCAGCTCAAGGAAGAGGGCCGGATTCAGGCGGTGGTGGTCACCGGATGTCTTTCCGAGCGCTACCGCCAGCAGATTTTGGAGGAGATCCCGGAGGTGGATGCGGTGGTGGGCATCGGCGCCAACCAGAGCATCCCGGAGATTGTCAGCCAGGTGCTGGAAGGAAAGACCCACCTGGAACAGTACGGGGAAAAGACCGACCTGTCTTTGGAGGGGGAGCGGATCCTCTCCACCCCGCCCTACACCGCCTATCTGAAGATTGCGGAAGGGTGCAGCAACCACTGCACCTACTGCGCCATCCCCTCTATCCGGGGCCCCTTTCGCAGCCGTCCCATGGAAAATATCGTCCAGGAAGCCAAAGTCCTGGCGGCCCAGGGAGTGAAGGAACTGATTCTGGTGGCCCAGGACACCACCAATTACGGCAGCGACCTGTACGGCCGTTACGCCCTCACCGATCTGCTGAAACAGCTCTTTGAAATCAAGGAATTTGCCTGGATTCGACTGCTGTACTGCTACCCGGATAAGATCACCGACGAGCTGTTGGAATTGATGAAGGGAGACAATCCCCTGCTACCCTACCTGGACCTGCCTTTGCAGCACTGCGCCGACGGGGTGTTAAAGCGGATGCACCGCCCCATGCTGGGAGAGGAAACCAAACAGCTTTTGGCTCACATCCGCCAAACCGTGCCGGGCATCACCCTGCGCACCACCCTGATCGCCGGGTTCCCCGGGGAGACGGAGCGGGAGTTTGAGCAGCTCTGCCTCTTTGTGAAGGAAACCAAGTTTGACCGCTTAGGATGCTTTGCCTACTCCCAGGAGGAGGGCACCCCCGCCGCCAAACTGCCGGACCAGATTGAGGAAGAGGTGAAACAGCACCGGGCGGAACTGGTGATGGAGTACCAGGGACGGATTATGGACCGGCTGAGCAAGCGGAAGATCGGCTCCACCATCCCGGTGATGCTGGAAGGGTACGACCGGATGAACCGCTGCTGCTACGGCCGCAGTGAAGCCGACGCCCCGGACATTGACTGCAAGGTGTTCTTCCAGGCAGTGGGGCACCACCACACCGGAGAGATCATCCAGGTGGAAATCACCGACACCATGGACGGCGACCTGCTGGGTCAGGAAGCTGGTATGCCCAAAAGGGGGAAACAAGGATGAACCTGCCCAATCGTCTCACCCTGTTAAGAATGGTGCTGGTGCCCTTTTTGGTGCTGTTTCTGCTGTGTGACGCCATTCCCTTTTCCTACCTTTGGGCGCTTTTGGTGTTTGTGGCGGCTTCCCTCACCGACTTTTTTGACGGGAAGATTGCCCGCAGCCGGGATCTGGTGACCAATTTCGGCAAGTTTTTGGACCCCATGGCGGATAAGGTGCTGGTGCTCAGCGCCATGATCTGCCTGATCCCCGATTTTTGCAGCCCGGTGGTGGTCATCATTGTGGCGGCACGGGAATTTATGGTGTCCTCCCTGCGGCTGGTGGCAGCGGCCCAGGGGATTGTGCTGGCAGCCGGGTGGTCCGGCAAAGCCAAAACCGCCAGCCAGATGGTGTCCATTGTGGCGGTGCTTTTGATGTGTTCCATCACCCAGATCACGGGATTGGAGCTGCCCACGGTGCTGGTGAGCCAGATTTTGATGTGGATCACCGCAGCCCTGGCGGTGTACAGCGGGGTGGAATACCTGGTGAAAAACTGGAAATTGGTGAATCCGAAGCAATGAGATTGCTTTTGGTGTCAAAAGTGAAGTTTTTAGTGAAGTTTTTTTCAAAAAACTTCTGGGGGTGCAGGGGGTGAAGCCCCCGCACAGGAACCCTTTCATTCCAAAACTTCTTTCGCGCACCTTGTTTTTGTGAATCGGTTGTGGAAGTGATGAACCGGAATCCGCCCGCCCAACGGCGCAGAGCCAAGGGCGGGTCAATCTGGAAACATACGAACCCTTTTTCCACAAGCTGCGAAAGTTCAGTTGCACTGACCTTTCTGAGTTCTATCTTGCCACGAAACGTCTTTGACGTTTCTGAGTTCCACCTTGCCACGAAACGTCTTCAACGTTTCTGAGTCCCACCTTGGCGGCCGTACAGCATGGCCGCCATTTTGCTGCGCAAAAACCGGTGGAACTCGCTCCTCGGAAGGCTTTACACCCACCCCGATTCGTGGTAGTATACCAGAGAAGGGAAATTTTGTTACAGTTACCATGAGGTGATACCTATGAAATTTGCGTCTCTGCCCATTTCTCAGCTGATCCAAACCCCCTTTGCCTGCGATTGCGGCCGCACCCACTTGGCGGACATCCGTCAGGTGTGCATCGGCCAAGGGGTGACCAGCCGGATTGAAACATTTTTAGCCGCCCAGCCCACCAAGGGCCGGATGCTGGAAAAGGCATTGGATGAACTGCTGATCGTCTGCGACCCCAACACCCGAAAGGTGTTCGGGGACACCTTGACTCAGCGGCTGCGGGAGGAAGGCTGGAAGGTGCGGATGCACTGCTTTACCCAGTCCCAGCCTCACGCCACCATGGCCCTGGCTCAGGAGCTGATGGAGGACATAACCTCCGACACCGGCCTGCTGCTGGCGGTGGGAAGCGGCACCATGAATGACCTGTCCCGGTACGCCTCCTACAAAAAGGGGCTGCCCTACTACATCATCGCCACCGCCCCCAGCATGGACGGCTTTGCTTCTACCGTCAGCCCCCTGGTGGTGGACGACCTGAAGCAGACCTTTGAAGCCCACTGTGCCGACTGCATCCTCGGGGACACCGACCTGCTGGCCACCTGTCCCGACCGGATGCTGGCCGCCGGATTGGGGGATGTGCTGGGCAAGGTGTGGAGCATCCACGACTGGGAGATGAGCCACCAGCTTTTAGGGGAATACTACTGCCCGGAAATCGCCGCCCTGATGAACCAGGCGGTGGCACGGTGTAAGGGGGCGGTGCCGGGACTGCAAAAGCGGGACAGCAAGGCCCTGGAACAGCTGATGGAAGCCCTGGTGCTGGCGGGCATTGCCATGGCCTTTGCAGGAAATTCCCGCCCCGCTTCCTCCGGGGAACACCACATCGCCCACTGCCTGGAAATGCAGTCCATCTTTGCCGGAGAGTACGGAGAACTTCACGGCATCAACGTGGGGCTGGGCACCTTGGTGATGGGTTCCCTCTACCGGAATTTCTTGGCCTGCACCCCGGACAAGGACAAAGCCATCGCCCACGCCAAAGCCTTTGACTGGAAGGACTACCAGGCCCGGATGGAGGCGCTGTACCAAAAAGGCGCCCCGGCGGTGTTGGAGCTGGAACAGAAGGAACAGCGCCACGATCCCCACGCCACCATCCGGCGGATTGAGTCCTACTTCGCCCACCGGGAGGAGATCAACCAGGGCATTGCCCAGGCGGTGGAGCAGCTTTCCGGCTGCGGGGAGCTGATGAAGAGCTTGGACGGCTATGTGGACTTTGGGCCTTATCCCCATAGCAAGAAGCTGTGGAAGGCCATCCTCCGGGACGCCAAGGAGATTCGCAGCCGGTATACCGGATTGCAGCTGATGGACGATCTGGGACTGCTGGAAGAGTTGGTGGAAAAAACTGTGGAGGAGTTTTGGAGAGGATAACTATTAAAATTTAGGTCAATCCTTTTAGGAAAATAAGATCGAAAATCGTTTTTCCGAAGGGATTGTGGGGTTGCAAGGGGCAACGAAACGTCCAAGGACGTTCCTCAGTCCCATCTTGACGGCCCAACAGGCCGGCCGTCATTTTGCTTCGCAAAAACCGATGGAACTGAACCCCTGCATAAACAAGAAGGACACAGCGAAAAAACTGTGTCCTTTTTCTTCTTATCCTGTTGTTTTTCAGAACCGGAAATCCCGTTCTCCCATCTTGATATGCTGGATGTGATCCAAGGCAATCTGGCGGACCTTCTCCTTGGGGATATTGGCCATCTCCCGGTGAATCAGCGCTTCCCCGATGGCCTTGGTGTCCGGGGAAGCGTAGTCCTCCAGATATTCCTGCAAGGTCATCAAGGCGTTGGGGTGGCAGCAGTTTTGAATCTGCCCCGCCTTGCACAGGCTCATAAACCGGTCGCCGGTGCGGCCTTCCCGGTAACAGGCGGTGCAGAAGGAGGGAATGTATCCCAGCCGCATCAGCCAGTTCACCACCTGGTCCAGGGTGCGGTTGTCGGAAACTTCAAATTGAGAGGAATCTTCCTCTTCCGGTTCCGGTTCGCAGTAGCCTCCCACGCTGGTGCGGCTGCCGCCGGAGATCTGGCTGATGCCCAGCTTTAACACCCGTTCCCGGCACTTCTGGTTTTCCCGGGTGGAGACGATCATGCCGGTGTAGGGCACCGCAATGCGGATGCAGGCTACGATTTTGGCAAAGGTGTCGTCGTCAATGCCGTTGTCGAAGGTACTGGGGTCGATGTCGTCCGCCCGGCGAATCCGGGGCACGCTGATGGTGTGGGGGCCCACTCCATGGACGGCTTCCAGGTGCTCGGCGTGCATCAACAGTCCCGCAAACTCATACCGGTACAGTTCCAGGCCGAACAGCACCCCCAGGCCCACGTCGTCAATGCCCCCTTCCATGGCGCGGTCCATGGCTTCGGTGTGGTAGGCGTAGTTGTGCTTGGGTCCTACGGGATGGAGCTTTTCATAGCTTTCCTTGTGGTAGGTTTCCTGGAACAGGATGTAGGTGCCGATGCCCGCTTCCTTCAGCTTCCGGTAGTTTTCCACGGTGGTGGCGGCGATGTTCACATTCACCCGGCGGATGGCTCCGTTTTTGTGGTGGATGGAGTAGATGGTTTGGATGGATTCCAGCACGTACTCAATGGGATTGTTCACCGGGTCCTCTCCCGTTTCCAGCGCCAGCCGCTTGTGGCCCATGTCCTGCAGGGCGATGACCTCCTTGCGGATTTCCTCCTGGGTCAGTTTTTTCCGGGGGATGTGGTGGTTCTGGTGATGGTAGGGACAGTACACACAGCCGTTGACGCAGTAGTTGGACAGGTACAAGGGGGCAAACATCACAATCCG
>DVGY01000165.1 GCA_018712465.1 Candidatus Egerieicola pullicola
GGCGGAATTTGATGCCGTCCATCTCCGGAGAATGCTCCCCAAAAGGTAGGCTCTGCATGCGATGTCCGGTAAAGCTGACCACTGTATCCAGCATAACGATTTCCTTTCTGTCTTTGGAGAATTTGGAGGGGACTTATGAGCACGGTTGAGGAATTGACCTTTCAGCGGGACCGTTGGATCAAGCGCACTTGGTGCGAGATTGATCTGGACTGCTTGAAAGAAAATATTACATTGATTCAATCTTTGGCAAAGAAAACAGTAATTGGCGTGGTGAAGGCCAACGCCTACGGCCACGGGGATGTGTTGATTGCCAAAGAACTGCAAAAAGCAGGGATCCATCAGTTTGCCGTTTCCAGCATCGAAGAGGCCATGGATCTGCGCTTGGGCGGCATCGAGGACGATATTTTGATTTTGGGATATACTGCCGTAGAGTGTGCCCCAGTGCTTTGGGAATATAATTTGATTCAAACGGTATTGGGGTTAGATTACGCCCTAAAGCTCAATGAATATCTCACCCGCAGCCGCCGGGTGGTGCGGTGTCATTTGGCCATCGACACCGGTATGGGACGCATCGGTTTTGTCCAGCGGGAGAACCAAAGCTGCTTGGATCAGTTGGAACAGCTGAAAGGGCTGCACCAACTTCATATCGAAGGAGTATTCACCCACTTCGCTATGGCGGACAGCTTCCGGCCCGTTTGTCAGGCCACGACCCGCACCCAGGTGGAGCGGTTCCATCAGGTGGTAGAGTATCTTCAGCAGCAGAGAGAATTCCCTCTGCGGATGGTTCACTGTCAAAACAGCGCCGGGCTCACCAACTTCCAGGTGGATTTCTGCAACGCTGTACGGGCGGGGATTATCTTGTATGGATTGGATCCCAGCGATGATGTACGGCCGGATGTGCACTTCCATCCGATCATGTCCCTAAAAAGTACGGTCAGCAATGTGAAGATCCTCCCGGCAGGGAATGCTGTCAGTTACGGGGGCACTTATGTCACCCAAAAAGACACTCGGATCGCCACCATCGCCATTGGTTACGCTGACGGCTATCCCAGAGCCCTTTCCAATCGGGCAGAGGTGTTGATTCGCGGAGTGCGCTGTCCCATTGTGGGCCGGGTGTGCATGGACCAGTTGATGGTGGATGCTTCTGCGGTGCCCAGCGTCCAGGAAGGGGATACCGTGACTTTATTTGGCCGGGATGGGGAAATGGTGCTGCCGGTAGATGAACTGGCTTCCCTTTGCGGCACCATTAACTATGAGTTGACCTGCGCCATGAGCCGACGGGTGCCTCGAGTGTACACGCAAGGAGGGCAGGTTGTGCGGATTGTAGGCTACCTAGGCACCTACGAAAAAGAGGAGCGGGAAGGGGCCGAACCCGCTTATGTGCGAATCTACCGTTGAGACGAAATAAAAGATATTGTGCGCTGTATTCTTTTTTGAATGCGGCGCCTTTATTTTTGAGCCGGGATTTCCTTTTGCAAGGGCACATCTTCCTGGGACACCAATTTGTGCCAGGGCAGATCTTCCAGTTGTTCCGGACTGGGATAACGGGAACTCGCCGGGGCAGATTGAGAAGGAACCTGTAATGTCTCCGGCTCCACGGAAAACAGTTTCATCGGGGCCAATTCCTGTTCCGGCTGATAGGCGGCCTGACTGCTGCGCTGATGCAAAGGCTCCTTTTGTTTGGAAAGAGCGGAGACAATGAGCAGCACTGACAATCCCAGCAGAACGATGCCTAATCCAATGCACACCCAAAACAGCAAGGAACTTTGAGCCGGACCGTTCACCCAAACCGCTAGTTTACCCAAAGTGGGAAAGCAGGCTAAAATTTTTCCGGTGATGGCTTGGTCCGGCAAAACCGCTATTGCGCCGGTTTGATCTACCACTCCTAATCCGTCTTCCAGTTGCTGCAAGGTGCCGCAATCCGGGATCAGGGAATCGTTTTCCTGGCGAAAAAACACCACACTGTCCCCGGATGAATATTCTTTCTGCTGCTGAGTGAGCACTAACGTATTGGTAAGAGGTACGTCACAACTAGATTGTTCCACCAGAGTGACCTGATAACCAAAAGGAAGCTGTCCTTGATCTACCAAAGCAGTGAACGCGAAAAACAAAATTCCGGCCAACAGAAAAATCGCCGTTGCCAACCATAGCAAGCCACGGACGACGTTTCTGCGCGCTTTTCCAGCCAAATCCATCGCCACCTTGAAAATCAATCTTTTTTTCATTATAACCGCTTTTGATGATAATTGCAAGTTTATGGAAAAAAAGAGTAAAAATGGCCAAATTGTGTCCAAAGACTGAATGTTTGTCTTTTCGTTGACGTTTGGGCTTGCGAGTTTGAAGGGGTTGGGCTATAATAAATAAGAATGGAATTACTATGGGTAAGTTGTCCGTTTTTAAGAATAGATTGGAGAATAGAGTAACATGCAAGTATCCGTTGGGATTGATATTGGCTCTACGACTGCCAAAGTTGTGGTTTGGCAGGATGGAGAAGTTATTTTTCGCAAATATGAACGTCATCGCTCCCAAGTGCGGAGTAAAACCCTGGAGCTGATCCAAGAAGCTAAACCCTTTTTGGAAGGCAAGCAGTTTAGTGTGGCGGTAGCGGGAAGTGCCGGTTTGGGGATGGCAAAAGCGGCAGATATTCCCTTTGTCCAAGAGGTGTTCGCTACCTCGGAATTGGTGCGCCGTCAGTTCCCTGACACCGATGTTGTCATTGAGTTGGGGGGCGAGGACGCCAAAATCCTCTTTTTCGACAAAAACGGCACTTTTGAAGAGCGAATGAACGGCAGCTGCGCTGGAGGCACCGGCGCGTTCATTGACCAGATGGCCACTCTGCTCAATGTCACCTCGGAAGAACTGGATCAACTCAGTGAACACAGCGAGTTTATCTATTCCATCGCTTCCCGGTGCGGGGTGTTTGCCAAAACCGATATTCAGCCTTTGCTCAACCAGGGCGCTAAAAAGGAAAACATTGCCGCTTCCATCTTCCAGGCCGTAGTGGATCAGACCATCACCGGTTTGGCCCAGGGCCGGAAGATCCAGGGCAAGGTGCTGTTTTTGGGCGGCCCACTGTACTTTTTCAAGGGCCTTCAAAAGCGGTTTGTGGAAACCTTGAAGCTGGATGAACAGCACGCTATCTTCCCGGAATTTGCCCTTTACGCTGTGGCTATGGGTAGTGCGATCTTTGCTTTGGAAGACGGCAAGACCTTCGACTACGACGGTTTGGTTCAGGCGTTGGAATCCGCTGCCGATGAAGAGGTCACCACGTTGCGGATGCCGCCGCTGTTTGCGTCCCAGGAAGAATACGATGAGTTTAAGGCCCGCCATGCCAAAGCTACGGTGGGCACCGTTCCCATTGAAAATTACAGCGGCAAAGCTTATCTGGGCATTGACTGCGGTTCCACCACCACCAAAGTAGTGCTGATTGATGAAAACTGCGGCATTCTTTACCAGTACTACAGCTCCAACCAGGGCAACCCTGTCCATGTGGTGCGGGAACAGCTTATGAAGATCGAAGAACTCTGCGGAGATCGGATCACGTTGGCAGGCAGCGCCGTCACCGGCTATGGCGAGGATTTGATCCGCAGCGCCTTTGAAATCGACGGGGGCTTAGTGGAAACGGTAGCCCACCTGAAAGCCGCCGCCCACTTCAATCCCAATGTGGATTTTGTGTTGGACATCGGCGGTCAGGACATTAAATGTTTTAAGGTGCACAATGGCGTCATCGACAATATCGTGTTGAATGAAGCCTGCTCTTCCGGCTGCGGTTCTTTTGTAGAAACCTTTGCCAAATCCATGGGATACGATGTGGCCACCTTTGCCCAAAAGGGATTGTTTGCCAAACACCCGGTGGACTTGGGCAGCCGCTGCACCGTGTTTATGAACTCTTCGGTAAAGCAGGCCCAAAAAGAAGGGGCCACTTTGGAAGATATTTCCGCCGGCCTTTCTATCAGTGTCACCAAAAATGCGGTGTATAAGGTAATTCGCGCCTCCTCCCCCAAGGATTTGGGAGAAAACATCGTGGTGCAGGGCGGCACCTTTCTCAGCGATGCTATCCTCCGTTCCTTTGAACTGGAGATGGGCCGGAATGTAATCCGTCCCTCCATCGCCGGTTTGATGGGAGCTTACGGTGCGGCGCTGTATGCCAAGAGCAAACACCTCAGCCACTCCAATACCCTGATGGGCGAGGGGCTGAAAAACTTTACCCACAAGAGCAACACCGTCACCTGCCAAGGCTGCGGCAATCACTGCAACCTGACGGTGAATATCTTTGACGGCGGCCGAAGGTTTATTTCCGGAAACCGCTGTGAAAAGCCCACCGGGGTAAAGGTGGATGAAAACATCCCCAATATGGTGCGCTATAAGCAGGAAAAAATCGCGCAGCTTCACGGAGTAGACGGTGGTTTGGGCAAAATCGGGATCCCTATGGGATTGAATATGTATGAGCTGATCCCCTTCTGGCATGCCTTTTTAACCACGTTGGGCTTTGAGGTAGTGCTCAGCGATCCCTCCAGCCGCACATTGTACCGCAAGGGCCAGTCCACTATTCCTTCGGATACGGTGTGCTATCCCGCCAAACTGATGCACGGTCACATCATCAACCTGTTGGAAAAAGGAGTAAAGCGGATCTTTTATCCCTGTATGCCCTATAACCTGGATGAAAAAGAAGGGGACAACCACTACAACTGCCCGGTAGTGGCCTACTATCCGGAGCTGCTGGAAGCCAACATGGACCAGCTGAAGGATGTGGAGTTTTACAATGGCTACTTTGGCCTGCATCGTCCCAAGGACTTTGAAAAGAAGGCCTACGAATATTTCAAGGACAAATTCCAGTTCTCCCCGCAGCTGATTTCCCGGGCTGCCAAAGCCGCTTACGGGGCTTATGAAGTGTGGATGGAGGACATCCGCAGTAAGGGGGATATGTATATCCGTCATGCTCGGGATTATGGCCAGCGGATCATTGTGTTGGCCGGCCGGCCCTACCACATCGATCCGGAAATCAACCACGGCATCGATAAGCTCCTTTCCTCCTTTGGACTGGTGCTGCTCACCGAAGATGCGGTGGCTCATTTGGCCACGCCCAAGAAACAAAAGGTTCATGTGCTCAATCAATGGACCTACCACTCTCGTTTGTACAACGCAGCGCGGTATGTCACCACCCAGCCGGATATGGAACTGATTCAAACCGTTTCCTTCGGCTGCGGCATTGATGCCATCACCACCGACGAAGTGCGTCTGATCCTGGAAGAAGGGGGCAAGCTGTACACCCAGTTGAAGATTGATGAAATCAACAATCTGGGCGCAGTGCGGATCCGGATCCGCAGTCTGTTGGCCGCCATTGAAGAAAAACAGGAACAGGCCAAGCGGCTTGCCGCCGCAAAAAAGGAGGGATAAGCCATGGCAGAAATTGTACGGGACAAAACCGGACGGGTGCTGTTTACCAAGCAGATGCGGGAGGAAGGTTACACCATCCTGGCCCCCAATATGCTGCCGGTACACTTTAAATTGTTTGCCAAAGCCTTCCAGCAGGCGGGGTACAATGTGATCCCTTTGACCTCTTCCGGCCGGGAGATTGTCAACGAAGGCCTGCACGACGTCCACAACGACACCTGCTATCCGGCGCTGCTGGTGATTGGTCAGCTGATCAACGCTTTGAAAAGCGGGAAGTATGATCTGAACAAAGTAGCTTTGATGATTACCCAAACCGGCGGCGGCTGCCGGGCCAGCAACTACATTCATCTGCTGCGGAAGGCGCTGAAAAAGACTGGGTATGAAGATATTCCGGTGATCAGTTTAAATCTTTCCGGCATGGAGAAGAATCCCGGCTTTTCTTTAACTCTGCCGCTGCTCAAGCAGCTGATCTACAGCATTGTCTACGGGGATCTGCTGATGATGCTGGCCAACCAGACCCGTCCCTATGAAAACAATCCCGGGGACAGCGACGCTGCAGTGGATCGCTGGGCGGACAAGCTGGTCAAGGAATATCAGGACAGCAAAAACGTCACCTACAAAAAGGTGCAGGAAAACATCGAAAAAATCCTCTGTGATTTTGACCAGATCCCCATTACTCCGGATCCGGACAAAATTAAAGTGGGAATTGTGGGAGAAATTTTCGTGAAATACGCTCCCTTGGGCAATAATAACCTGGAAGCCTTTTTGCGCAGTGAAGGGGTGGAGGTTGTGGTGCCGGGCCTGATGGATTTCGTCATCTTCAAGGTGGACAACCGAAAGGTGGATCCCGATTTGTACGGCGGCGGATTTCTCAAACACAGCATCGCTTCCTGGTTCGAGGATTACCTTATCGGCTGGGAACGGGATCTCCATGCGGCCATTGCCCGCCATCCCCGCTATCATGCCGGCATGACCTTCGACCAGATCAAGGAATTGGTCAAGGGCTATGTGGGTTACGGCAATAAGATGGGAGAAGGCTGGCTGCTCACTGCGGAAATGTTGGAGTTGATTCACACCGGTACCCCCAATATTGTCTGCACTCAGCCTTTCGGCTGCCTGCCC